>JBDSZM010000282.1:0-6997 GCA_039925165.1 Burkholderiaceae bacterium | reverse complement strand
AGCGCGCCGGCCAGATCATCCGGCGCATCCGTGCCTTCGTGAAGCGCAGCGAGCCGGTGCGCCAGGCGGCGCGTGCGCAGACCATCATCGACGACGCGGTCGACCTGGCCGGGATCGAACTGCGCCGACGCAACGTCGCGATCCAGACCTATGTCGCGCAGCGGTTGCCGACGCTGATGGTCGATCCGATCCTGATCGAGCAGGTGGTGCTGAACCTGCTGAAGAACGCCGCCGAGGCGATCGACTCGGCCGACCTGCCGCAGGCGCGCCGCAAGATCGAGCTGCGCGTGGTACCGCGCCACACGCCCGACGAAGGCGGCGTGATCGAGTTCAGCGTGACCGACATGGGTCCCGGCCTCGCGCCCGAAGTCATCGCGCGCATGTACGAGGCGTTCTTCTCGACCAAGGTCGACGGGCTGGGCATCGGGTTGTCGCTGTGCCGCTCGATCATCGAGAGCCACCGCGGCAGGATCCGCGCGACCAACCTCTACAATGGAACGACGCCCGTGGGCTGCCGGTTCTCGTTCACCTTGCCGGTGGAAACCGCCCGCGCCGAGGCCTCGCCCACCATCAACTCGGCATTGACTTCATGAGCATCACGAACGGCCGCTTGAACCTGAACGAGGGTTCGATATGAGCCTCATTCCGAAGAAGGGCAGCGTCTATGTCGTCGACGACGACGAGGCGGTGCGCGACTCGCTGCAATGGCTGCTCGAGGGCAAGGACTACCGCGTCAAGTGCTTCGATTCGGCCGAGTCGTTTCTGTCGCGCTTCGACCCGCGTGAGGTCGCCTGTTTGATCGCGGACATCCGGATGGACGGCATGAGCGGCCTCGAGTTGCAGGACCGCCTGATGGAGCGTCGCTCGCCGCTGCCGATCGTCTTCATCACCGGCCACGGCGATGTCCCGATGGCGGTGACGACGATGAAGAAGGGCGCGATGGACTTCATCGAAAAGCCCTTCAAGGAAGAAGAGCTGCTGAGCCTGGTGGAGCGCATGCTCGACCAGGCGCGCACCGCTTTCTCGCAGCATCAGGAAGCCGCCAGCCGCTATGCGCTGCTGTCGCGCCTGACGACCCGCGAGGCGCAGGTGCTCGAACGCATCGTCGCCGGCCGGCTCAACAAACAGATCGCCGACGATCTGGGCATCAGCATCAAGACGGTGGAGGCGCATCGCGCCAACATCATGGAAAAGCTGAACGCGAACACCGTCGCCGACCTGCTCAAGATCGCCCTCGGGGCGCAGGCCAAGGCTTGACCTCGCGGCCGCGACAGGCCGGCGTCACTGCGCCGGACCGCCCCGGTCGGCCGACCGCGCGCAACGCCATGAACGCTCGTCGATGACGGCGCAGCGGATCGACGGCAGCGCGCTCGCTGCAAGCCTGCGCAGCGCCCTCGTCCCGCGCGTCGCCGCACTCGCGGCTGCCGGCCAGCGACCCGGCCTGGCGGTGCTGCTGGTGGGCAGCGACCCGGCGAGCCAGGTCTACGTGCGCAACAAGATCAAGGCCTGCGCCGAGGCTGGCCTGCACTCGGTGTACGAGCCGCATCCCGAGACGTTGACCGAAGCGGCGCTGCTGGCGCGCATTGCCGCGCTCAACCGCGACCCGGTCATCCACGGCATCCTGGTGCAGATGCCGCTGCCCCGGCACATCGACGCCCATGCGGTGATCGAGGCGATCGCGCCGAGCAAGGACGTCGACGGCTACTCGGTGCACTCGGCCGGCGCGCTGCTGACCGGGCTGCCCGGGTTCCGCCCCTGCACGCCGGCCGGCTGCATGGCGCTGATCGCCACCACCGGCATCGACCTGCGCGGCAAGACCGCGGTCGTCATCGGCCGCAGCAACACGGTGGGCAAGCCGATGGCGCTGCTGCTCTTGCAGGCGCACGCCACCGTCACCATCTGTCACAGCGCCACCACCGACCTCGCGCGCCACACCCGGGCGGCCGACGTGGTGGTGGTGGCGGTCGGTCGACGCAACACGCTGACCGCCGAGATGGTCAAACCCGGCGCGGTGGTGATCGACGTCGGCATGAACCGAGACGATGCCGGCAAGCTGTGTGGCGACGTCGATTACGAGGCGGTGCGGCAGGTGGCCGGTGCGATCACGCCGGTGCCCGGCGGCGTCGGACCGATGACGATCACCCTGTTGCTGACCAACACGGTGCAGGCCGCCGAACGCACGCTCCACCGGACACCCGACCCCACCCCATGACCAACCCGCTGCTCGACTTCTCCGGCCTGCCCCGCTTCGATGCCATCCGTCCGGAACACGTCGCTCCCGCGCTCGACCGGCTGCTGGCCGATGCCGATGCCGCCCTTGCCCGCGCCACCGACCCCTCGATGCCTGCCGACTACGAAGCGCTGTCGGCGGTGCTCGACGTCGCGACCGAGAAGCTCGGCCGTGCCTGGGGTGCGGTCGGCCACCTGAACGCGGTGGCCGACACGCCGGCCCTGCGCGCCGCCTACACCGACAACCTCGGCCGCATGACCGAATTCCAGACCCGGCTCGGCGCCGACGAGCGCCTCTACGCCAAGTACAAGGCAGTGCTCGCGAGCCCGGCCGGTGCCGGTCTCACGCCGGCGCGGCGCAAGGCGCTCGGCAACGCACTGCGCGACTTCGTGCTGTCGGGCGCCGAACTTCAGGATGCCGACAAGGCGCGCTACACCGAGATCCAGGAAGCGCAGGCGCAGGCAGGCCAGCAGTTCGCCGAACACGTGCTGGACGCGACCGACGGCTACGCGCTGTATGTCGAACCGGCCCGGCTGGACGGCGTGCCCGAGGACGCGCGCGCCGCCGCGATCGCGGCGGCGCAGGCCGAAGGCCGCAGCGACGCCAAGCTGACGCTGCACCAGCCGGTCTACTTTCCGGTCATGCAGTACGCCAGCGACCGCACGCTGCGCGAGACCCTCTATACCGCCTACACCACCCGCGCCAGCGAACTCGGTCCGGCCGAACTCGACAACGGGCCCGTCATCGAACGTCTGCTGCAACTGCGCCAGGAAGAGGCGCGTCTGCTCGGCCACGCCAACTTCGCCGAGGTCTCGCTGGTACCGAAGATGGCGCAGTCGCCGCAGGAGGTGACCGACTTCCTGCGCGACCTGGCGCAACGCGCACGTCAGGGCGCCCTGCGCGACCTGGCCGAGCTGCGCGCCTTCGCGCGCGACGAACTCGGCCTGGCCGATCTGCAGGCCTGGGACGTCGCCTATGCGAGCGAGAAGCTGAAGGAACGTCGCTATGCGTTCAGCGAGACCGAGGTCAAGCAGTACTTCACCGAGCCGCGCGTGCTCGAGGGTCTGTTCCGCATCGTCGAGACGCTGTTCGAGGTCCGCATCCGCCCGGACGAGGCACCGGTCTGGCATCCGAGCGTGCGCTTCTTTCGCATCGAGCGCCCGGCCGCCGCCGTGGCCCATGCGGCCGATGCCCCGGCGCAACTGGTCGGCCAGTTCTACCTCGACCCCTACGCGCGTGCCGGCAAGCGGCCGGGCGCCTGGATGGACGACGTGCGGGTCCGTTGGCAGCGTCCCGAGGGCAGCCTGCAGACGCCGGTCGCGCACCTGGTGTGCAATTTCGCGCCGCCGCTCGAAGTCGACGGAAGACCGCGCCCGGCACTGCTCAGCCACGACGACGTCACCACCCTCTTCCACGAGTTCGGCCACGGCCTGCACCACATGCTGACGCAGGTCGACGACATCGGCGTGTCGGGCATCTCGGGCGTCGAATGGGACGCGGTGGAACTGCCGAGCCAGTTCATGGAGAACTTCTGCTGGGAGTGGGATGTCGTCAAGCGGCTCACCTCGCACATCGACACCGGCGAGCCGCTGCCGCGCGAGCTGTTCGACAAGATGCTGGCGGCCAAGAACTTCCAGACCGGCCTGGCGACGCTGCGCCAGGTCGAGTTGTCGCTGATCGACATGCGGTTGCATGCCGAGCCCGAGAGCACGGGCCGCGTGGCGCAGGTGCTCGACGAGGTGCGGCGCGAGGTTGCGGTGCTGCAGCCGCCGGCGTTCAACCGCTTCCTGCACAGCTTCAGCCACATCTTCGCCGGCGGCTATTCGGCCGGCTACTACAGCTACAAGTGGGCCGAGGTGCTGTCGGCCGACGCCTGGAGCGCCTTCGAAGAGGCGGCCCAGCACGGCAGCGTGCTCGATGTCGAGATCGGCCGGCGCTACCGGACCCAGGTGCTCGAGGCCGGCGGCAGCCGGACCGCGCTCGAGAACTTCACCGCCTTTCGCGGCCGCGCGCCCAGCATCGACGCGCTGCTGCGGCACCAGGGTCTGGCGTGACCGGCACGCATTGCTGCGACCCCGGCTGACACGCCGTCGCCCGAGGCCTGCGGCGTGACCCCCCGGCAATCCCGGCGACGCCGCCGGCGTGACCGCATGCCCTGCGCGATGCCACGCGCGTGACCTGCATAACGCCCGCGGCGCCGCGGGCTGGGGCAAACTGCGGCGTCACACCGTGGTCCGGAGTTCCGCATGCAAGTTCGTTCCCGCCGCCCTCGCCCCCTTCGCCGCCGCGCCGGCGTCACACTGCTGTGGCTGTCCGCCGCCCTCGCCGCACCGCTGGCACACGCCCAGTTCAAGGTCGTGGGCCCCGACGGCAAGATCACCTACACCGACCGAGCCCCGGTGGCACCGGCCGGTCGCGTCAGTCCGCTTGCCGTGGCGGCCGACCCGGGCACGGCGGGCGTGGTCCTGCCCGCCGACCTGCAGGCCGTGGCGACGCGCTATCCGGTGGTGCTGTATGTGTCGGGCAGCGTCTGTTCGGCCTGTGACAGCGGCCGCGAGATGCTGCGCCAGCGCGGCATCCCGTACATCGAGAAACAGGTCCTGAGCGGCGCCGACGGCGTCGCACTTGAACGCCTGACCGGTGCGCGCGACGTTCCGACCCTGACGATCGGCGCCCAGACGCTGCGGGCGTACTCGGTCGAGGTCTGGACCTCGTACCTCGATGCCGCCGGCTATCCGCGGACCTCGCGACTGCCGGCAGGCTACGCATCCGCCGCGCCGACGCCGCTGACGCAGCGTCAGGAAGGGCTGGCCTCTCGCGGCAATGCGCCCGGTGAGCCGAACACCGCCGTGCAGCCCTACACCCCGGCGCCCGTCGCACCGCCAGCAGCGCCGGCCAGCGGCATCCGCTTCTAGGACGCGCGCCGGATCAGCCGGCGGTGCCGATGCGGCGCGCCTGCGGGCTGCCGGCCGCGATCATCGCCGCCATGAACCAGAACAGGCTCGCCGCGCCCAACGCGGCGCCGGCCATGCCGAACAGCAGCGGCATGAGCGTGCTCGACAGGTTGATCGTCATCGAGCGCAGCGCGATCGCCTCGCCGTGGCGCCCGTCGGGCGTGATGTGGTGCAGGCTGGTCATGATCATCGGCTGCACCGCGCCGAGCGCGAGGCCGAGCAACACCGCGCAGGTGCCCATCTGCCATGCCGAGCGCACCCACGGATAGACCGCCAGCACGCAGGCCGCCGCCAGCATCGCGCCGAACAGCACCTGGGCCTCGCGCAGGCGGTGCGCCAGCAGCGGGATGGCCAGTCGCACGATCGCCACCGCGATCGCGAACACGCCGAGCACGCTGCCGATCGCCGAGGCACTAAAGCCGCGCTCGTGGCCAAGAATCGGCACGACGAAGGCGTGCATGTCCCAGCTCGACGACATCAGCCAGTTGACCAGCAGCAGGCGTCGAAAGCCCGGCGTCTTCAGCAGGGCCCACGAACTGCGCTTGCCGCGATGCGCCTCGGCCGCCGGCCGGGCTTCGCGCGGCACCTGCTTGACCCACCACAGGCTCGCCAGCGGGAGCAGTGCCAGGCCGACGAAAGCGACGCGAAAGCCACCGAGGTCGATCAGCGCACCCGCCATCATCGGCCCGAGCGCATTGGCCAGCGCCGGCGCCAGCCCGAGCAGGCTGAAGATGCGTTTGAGCTGCACCGGGTCGCCGGCGGTGCGTCCGGCGGTGCGCAGGATCGCGATCATGCCGACGTTGGCACCCGCGCCGGTCGCCATCGCGGCGATGCACAGCGCAGCGAACTGCCACGCGTCCGGCAGCCAAGTCGATGCCACGGCAACGAACGCGCCGGCGGTCGTCAGTGCGATGCCGAGGTGCATCGGGCGGTGGTAGCCGTGGCGGTCGGCCAGCCGCCCCGACTGCAACGCGATCAGCATCGGTGCGGCGGCGAACAGGCCCATCAGCACACCGACCGACCACGCCGCATGGCCGAGCCGCAGCGCCTGCAGCGGCGACGCCAGGCGCACACCGGCCATGCAGGCGTGCAGGCAGACCTGGGCGACGATGAGCGCGACCAGCGCGCTGCGCCATCTCGGGTTCGACCGCACCGGCTCAGCCATCGTCGCCCTCGCCGGCGCGTGGGGTCGGCGGAAACAGCGCCAGCGAGCGCGGCTCGGACAGCGCCTCGACCGATTTCAAGGTGCGCGTCATGACGTTGCTGCGGGTCTGCGCCTGCTCGATCGTGTTGCCTGCTTCCTGCAGCTTCTTCTTGGCCCGTGCGAGCACGTCGCCGAACTTGCCGAACTCGGTCTTGACCGCGCCCAGGACCTCCCAGACCTCGGCGCTGCGCTGCTCGAGTGCGAGGGTGCGAAAGCCCATCTGCAGGCTGGTCAACGTGGCCATCAGGGTGGTCGGGCCGCACAGCGTCACGCGGTGCTCGCGCTGCAGCGCCTCCATCAATCCGGGCCGACGCAGCGCTTCGGCATAGAGACCCTCGGTCGGCACGAACAGGATCGCGAACTCGGTGGTGTGCGGCGGCGCGACGTACTTGTCGTGGATGCTGCGCGCCTCGATGCGCAGCCGCGTTTCGATCGCCTTGCCGGCCGCCTCGGCCGCCGGCGCATCGGCGCGCTCCTGGGCGTCGAGCAGGCGCTCGTAGTCCTCGCGCGGAAACTTGGCGTCGATCGGCAGCCACAGCGGCACGCCGTCGCCGCGCTGGCCCGGCAGGCGGATCGCGAACTCGACCCGCGCCCCGCTGTGCGGCACGG
>JBDSZM010000281.1:0-4909 GCA_039925165.1 Burkholderiaceae bacterium | reverse complement strand
CGCAACAGGAATACCCGCGAGCCTACAGCGATAGACCGCGAGTTGCCGCAACTCCAGCGTTGCTCGATCGGAAGACCGTCGGCAAGTTGGCCGGCGATGGTTGGCAGATCGTTCCACTTCCAGTTCTTCGGGTTCCACGTAAGGAGGTAGGCGGGCATGTATCTTCTGTCGGCTAACGTTTTTGAGCTCATTCGCGCGCGGCAGCGGGCGAGCCCTGCCGTAGTGCGTCGGCTGCAGCAAAGGAGGCCGCACGGGGTAGGTCAAGATCGACTATGAGGGGACGATGGTCGCTGACGTTTGCCCAAGAGTCATAGGCCCCAACTTCAACCGATTGAATGTGAGGCGTCCAGTTCTTCGGCACGAAGCAATAGTCGATGTGGTACGGCCGCGCCTGATTTCGCAGAAGGTACAGTGTGGGACGCGATTCCGCGCCATGTGCTTCGCCGTGGAAGTGGTGATATGCACTAACTAAACCGAGCGTCGCCAAATTTTGCACAAGACCGGTATGGTTTTGGCCGCATGGACGTTTGTAATCCCAGATCGTGTTGGAATTAAAGTCGCCTGCTACTACAGTGGATTGCGCAACAATCAGATCACGGTAGCAGTCGACAGCACGAATGATCGCTTTGACATATCGAAAGTTGCGATCCTGCTGTGACCAAACAGCCAAGAGTAAGAACGAAACTGGACCAGTGACCTGAATGGGAATGATATAGCGCGGTACCTCTCGTGTCGGAATGGGTGAAAGATGGTAATCCGCGGACGCGATGACGGCAATGCCTTGATGGGGGTTATCGCCGAACCACAGTGTTGAACTGTTGATATGCGAGGGTCGCGGGCATTCTTGGATGACACTGATGGTCGATGCGAGAGAGTCGAGAAGTGGCAGCTTTTTCGTCGCAGGACCACGACAGCAGTTCCAGGTCACGATCCGCATTGGCTTGAATGGAGTTTGCTGAAGGATCCTGGCGAGCCGAATATGGACGGCCTATATCCCGTCGGATCGTCCGCGACACCCCGTGGGCCGCCGGGAGGTGATTTTCTGAAGCGGGCGCCCGGTCCCATCTCGCGACAAACGTCCATGCGGACCGATTCATCCACTGTCGCGTCTTGCATAGACTGTTCCGCCGTTCCAACGCCGTACCGATCGATGTCGTAACCGGCAGGTCCACATCGGCCGTGGCTCGGCACCAGCCAAGCAAGCCTACGAGAGCTGCGCGGTCTTCACAAGCCGTGGTTCTCCTAAATCCACCCGCTCAAATGGCTGGCGTTGAGCGCCTTTGCTTTGGTGACTTTCATTTGGCGCGGCAAATGAAAGTTACTCGCCCGCCGGGGCGAACTCCCGGCTCGGCCTGTGCGGCAGCGGCACGCAGGGAATAGACGAGTTCGAGGAAGCGATCGAAGCGGCGCACTGTAACGCGCCACCGAGCCCACTCACACCTGCATATTCATAATGTCCGAATAAGCCTGCACCAACCGATTGCGCACCTGCAAGGTCGCCTGGAAGCCGATCTGCGACTTCTGCATCGCGACCATGGTTTCCTCCAGGCTGACGGTCGGGTTGTCGAGCTGGACCTCGCGCTGCAGCCGGTTGGCGTCGTTCTGCGACGCGCTGACCGAGCCCAGGGCCTGCGACAGGGCCTGCTGGAACCCCGGCGCCTCGACCGTCTTGCTGCGCGCGAGCGGCTGGCCGTTGGTGGCGAGCCCGGCGCGGGCCACCGCTTGGGCGAAATCGAAGGGTTTGAGGGTCACGTTCATCGCGCGGGCTCACTGCGGCAGGCCGAGGGGCGGCGGTGACGGGATCGTAGTGAGACGGCGGCGCGGCATGGGGGCGAACTGACGCGGATTCGACGCGCTGTTCGCCCCATCCGGGCCGCCGCGGCACCGAACAATCGCGCCATCGCAGCACCTTCGTGCCGTGTCCCGAGACGCCGCCTCCATGGACCAAGCAGTCGCCCTGACATCCGTGACCACCCTCCCCGACGACCGTCTGGGGGCCCGCCTCGGCGCGCTGCCGCTGCGCGCCAAGTTCAGCGCCGGCCTGGGCATCGCCGCGCTCGCCGGGGTGGTGTTCGCGATGACGTTGTGGAAGAGCCAGGGCGACTACAAGGTGTTGTACGCCAACCTATCGGACAAGGACGGCGGCGCCATCATCGCGCAGCTCTCGCAACTGAACGTGCCGTACCGCCATGCCGACGGCGGCGCGGCGATCCTGGTGCCGGCCGGCCAGGTCCATGACGCGCGACTCAAACTCGCCGCGAGCGGCCTGCCCAAGGGCTCGGTGGTCGGCTACGAACTGATGGACGGCGCGCGCTTCGGCCAGACCCAGTTCCAGGAACGCCTGACCTTCCAGCGCGGTCTCGAAGGCGAGCTGACGCGCTCGATCACTTCGATGGCGGCGGTGCAGAACGCCCGTGTCCACCTGGCGCTGCCGAACCAGAACAGTTTCTTTCGCGAGCAGCAGAAACCCTCGGCCTCGGTGCTGCTGAGCCTGCACCCGGGCCGCACGCTCGACCGCGCGCAGATCGCCGGGATCGTGCACCTGGTGTCGTCGAGCGTGCCCGAGCTGAACCCGAAGGCGGTGAGCGTGCTCGACCAGACCGGCGCGCTGCTGACCGGCGGCGCCGACGCCAACCCCTCGGCCGGCCTGGACGCGCAGCAACTGCAGTATGTGGCGCAGATCGAATCGGGTTTCGGCAAACGCATCTTCGAGCTGCTGGAGCCGATCGTCGGGCGCGACAACCTGCGCGCCACCGTCACCGCCGACATCGACTTCACGCAGACCGAAGCCACGTCGGAGCAGTTCAAGCCGAACCAGGGCGCCGACGCCAGCATCGTGATCCGCAGCCAGCAGACGACCGACCAGTCCGGCCCCGGCAGCAGCGCGCCGAGCGGCGTGCCGGGCGCGACCTCGAACCAGCCGCCGGTCGCCGCCACCGCGCCGCTGACCGGCGCCTCGCAGCCACTGCAGACCGCGCAAGTCGGCGTGAGCGGCGGCTCGGGCCGGCGCGAGGCGGTGACCAACTACGAGGTCGACAAGACCGTGCGGGTGACGCGCAACGCGACCGGCACCGTCAAGCGGCTGAACGCCGCGGTCGTCGTCAACCACCGCACCGTGACCGATCCGAAGGGCAAGGTCCAGCAGCTGCCGCTGACGCCGGACGAGATCGAGAAGCTCAATGCCCTGGTGCGCGAGAGCATCGGCTACAACAAGGAGCGCGGCGATTCGGTCAAGGTGATCAACGCACCGTTCCGCGTCGAGCCGGTCACGACGGTCGACGTGCCGCTGTGGAAGCAGCCCGAGGCGATCGACCTGCTGCGCGCCGCGGCGGTGCCGGCGGCACTCGCACTCGTCGCGCTGCTGGTCTTCTTCGGCATGGTGCGCCCGGCCTTGCGCGGCGCGCTCGCGCCGCGCCGCGCGGTGCCGGCCACGCCGGCGCTCGCGGCGGTGGTCGACGACACCGAGCTGCTGCCGGCGCTGCCGGCGCCGCAGGACAACCGCCAGTTGCTCAACGCCCGCGCGCTGGCCAAGCAGAACCCGGCGGCAGTCGCCAGCATCGTCAGCAGCTGGGTGAGCGGCGCCCCCAGCGCGGCGCGCACCTGAGGCAGGACCCGCATGAGCACCCGCCCGAAGGCGAATAACGCAGTGCGAAGCACGAAGGGTCGTCGATGAGCACGGACGACGACGGCGTCGAGAAGGCCGCCATCCTCTTGATGTCGCTGGGCGAGGAGGAGGCCTCGGAGGTCTTCAAGCACCTGGCGCCGAAGGAAGTGCAAAAGCTCGGCGAGACGATCGCCCGGCTCAAGTCGGTGAGCCGCGAGCGTGTCGACGGCGTGCTCGACGACTTCACCCGCATCTCCGGCGAGCGCAGCACGCTGGTCGGCGATACCGACGAATACGTCCGAACCGTGCTGCGGCGCGCGCTCGGCGACGACAAGGCCAACCTGCTGCTGGACCGCATCCTGCAGGGCAGCGACGTCTCGGGCATCGAGGGCCTGAAGTGGATGGATGCGCCGTCGGTGGCCGAACTGCTGCGCAACGAGCACCCGCAGATCGTCGCCGCGATCCTGGTCCACCTCGACCCCGAGCAGGCGGCCGGCGTGCTCAAGGTCTTCACCGAACGCCAGCGCAACGAGGTGCTGGTGCGCATCGCCACCCTCGACGGCATCCAGCCGTCGGCGCTGAAGGACCTGAACGAGGTGATGAGCAAGGTGCTGGCCGGCAGCGACAGGATGTGCAAGAGCTCGCTCGGCGGCGTCAAGCCGGCGGCCGAGATGCTCAACCTGCTCGGCACCAGCCTCGAGACCTCGGTGCTCGACTACATCCGCGAGACCGACAACGACCTGGCACAGAAGATCATGGACAACATGTTCACCTTCGACGACGTCGACAAGATCGACGACAAGGGGATCCAGGCGCTGCTGAAGGAAATCCAGAGCGAGTCGCTCGTGATTGCCCTCAAGGGCGCCAAGCCCGAGCTGCGCGACAAGATCTTCCGCAACATGTCGACCCGCGCCGCCGAGACCTTGCGCGAAGACCTCGAGTCGCGCGGCCCGGTGCGCGTCTCCGATGTCGAGTCGGAGCAAAGGGAGATGCTCAAGGTGGTGCGACGCCTGACCGAAGAAGGCCAGATCGTGCTCGGCGGCGGGAGCGACGATGACTTCGTCTGAGCGCCTGGTGGACCGCCGCTCCGCCGACCGCCTGTCGGACCGCTCGGCCGATCGTTCCGCCGAACGCAGCGAGCGCCTGCACGGCCACCAGCCGGCGGCGCCGGCGGCGTCGGCCCGCGGCGGCCTGCACGCCCGTTTCATCCCGCGCGAGGAACTCGCTGCGTTCGAGGCTTGGAGCCCGGGCGCACTCGGCGCCGCGGTGCCGCAGCCGGGTGCCAGCGTCAACCGCGGTGCAAGC
>JBDSZM010000280.1:0-17084 GCA_039925165.1 Burkholderiaceae bacterium | reverse complement strand
CCGAGCCGCTGCGCCGCGGCGCCCAGGCTCGCGATGAACAGGCGCGCACCCGCATTGCTCGGGTTGACGAGCACGGCAAGCCGGCGCATGTGCGGCGTGATCTCGTGCATCAGTTCGATGTGCTTGGCGCCGAGCGGCACGTTCGAGGTGCCTGTCACGTTGCCGCCGGGTCGCGCCAGGCTGGCGATCAGGCCGGCGCCGATCGGATCGCCGGCATGGATCATGACGATCGGGATCGTATCGGTGGCTCGTCGCGCCGCCATCGTGGCGGCCAACGCCGGCGTGACGATGACGGCGACTCGGGCGCGCACGAACTCACGCGCCCGTTCGTCCAACCGCGACATGCTGCCCTCGGCGTAGCGCTGGTCGAGCACGAGCGTGCGGCCTTCGATCTGGCCGAGCTCGCGCAGGCGCTGCCGGAACATGGCGGCGCGTTGCGTGACGTGACTTTCCGAGGCGAACCAGAGGACCCCCACCACGCGCGGCAAGGCGGGTTGCGCGCTCGGGTAACCGCCCGCGCCGACCCAGCCCGCGAGCCCGAGCCAACGCAGCGCTGCGCGTCTGGATCGCATCGGCTCACCTGCTCGACGGTTGCATGCGAACCATCCTACGCCTGCCATCCTCCGGCGGCGGGGCCTCGCCAGGCCGGTTCAGCCGGTGTTGCGCAACCCCGCCGCGACCCCATTGATCGAGATGTGGATGCCCCTACGCACCCGCTCCTCGGCCGGATCGACCGGCGCATTGCCGCGCCTTCGATAGCGGCGCATCAGTTCGACCTGCAGGTGGTTCAGCGGGTCGAGGTACGGGAAGCGGTGCTCGATTGAACGCGCCAGGCTCGGGTTCGAGGCCAGCCGGTCGGTCTCGCCGGTCAGCAGCGAGAGCATGGCGTCGGTGCGTTGCCACTCGGCCTCGATCGCCTTGAAGATGCGCCGCCCGAGCGCCTTGTCCTCGACCAGCTCGACATAGCGCGCCGCGATTCCGAGGTCGCTCTTGGCGAGCACCATGTCGAGGTTGGACAGCAGGGTGCGGAAGAACGGCCACTCGCGGTGCATGCGCCGCAGGAGCGCGAGGGTCGCCTCGCGGCCGTCCGGCGACCCGGCCAGCAGCGACTCGACCGCGCTGCCGAAACCATACCAGCCGGGCAGCGCGACCCGGCACTGGCCCCAGCTGAAGCCCCAGGGTATGGCGCGCAGGTCCTGGATCGCCGGCACGGCCTTGCCGTCCTTTGGCCGCACCGCGGGGCGCGAACCGATGTTGAGTTCGGCGATCTCGCGGATCGGTGTGGCACTGAAGAAGTAGTCGGTGAAGCCCGGCGTCTCGTAGACGAGCTTGCGATAGGCCGCCATGCTGGCGCGGCTCAGCGCGTCGGCCGCGGTCGCGAAGCTCGGCGGCGCGTTGCGCGTCGGGCCGAGCAGCGTCGCCTCGAGCGTCGCCGCCACCAGGGTTTCGAGGTTGCGCCGGCCGATCTCGGGGTTGGCGTATTTGGAGGCGATCACCTCGCCCTGCTCGGTCAGGCGGATCTGCCCGTTCACCGTGCCCGGCGGCTGCGCCAGGATCGCCTGGTAGCTCGGGCCACCGCCGCGCCCGACGGTCCCGCCGCGCCCGTGGAAAAGCCGCAGCACCACGCCGTGGTCGGCGCGCAGCCGGTCGAACAGCGCGACCAGCGCGATCTCGCAGCGGTACAGCTCCCAGTTGCTGGTGAACATGCCGCCGTCCTTGTTGCTGTCGCTGTAGCCGAGCATCACGTCCTGCTCGGCGTGCTCGCCGATGCGCGAGCGGCGGACCAGCGCGGCGATGCCGGGCAGCGCATAGAACTCGCGCATGACGGACACGGCATTGCGCAGGTCGTCGATCGTCTCGAAGAGCGGCGAGACGATGAGGTCGGCCTTCGCGGCGCCGTCCTCTTCGGGCGCATTCAGCGTCCCGCGCAGCAGCCCCACTTCCTTTTGCAGCAGCAGCACCTCGAGCAAATCGCTCGCCGCTTCGGTGTGCGAAATGATGACGTGGCGCAGCGCGTCGCGGCCGAAGCGCTGCAACGCCAGCGCGGCGGCCTCGAACACCGCGAGCTCGCTTTGCGTCGCTTCGGTATAGGCCGCTTCGCGCACCCGCAGCGAGCGTGCATCGTCGAGTTGCGCCAGCAGCCGTGCGCGCCGCGCCGCCTCGTCGAGCGCAAGGTAGTCGGGCTCGATGCGCGCCACCGCGAGCAGCTCGGCGACGACCGCGGCATGCCGGTCCGAGCTTTGCCGCAGGTCGACCGTTGCGAGGTGAAAGCCGAACACCTGCACCGCGCGCAGCAGCGGCGCGAGGCGCGGGCCGATCAGCGCATCGGCGTGATGGCTGCGCAGCGAGGCCTCGATCGTGCGCAGGTCGTCGAGCAGCGCCTGCGGGTTCGGGTACGGATTCTGCGGCGCGACCGCATGGCGCAGCGCTTCAGTGCCGGTCAGCTCGAAGAGCGTGGCGGCGAGCCGCGCATACATGCCGATCAGCGCGCGCCGATAGGGCTCGTCCTCGCGGTGCGGGCTCGGGTCGGGCGAGCGGTCGGCCAGCGCCTGCATCGCCGGCGTGACCTGGGTCAGCGTGGCCGAGATCGACAGCTCGGCGCCGAGTTCGTGCAGTTCGGTCAGATAAAAGCGCAGCGCCGTTTCGGCCTGGCGTGCGAGTGCGATCTCGAGTGTCTGCGCGCCGACGAAGGGGTTGCCGTCGCGGTCGCCGCCGATCCAGTTGCCCATGCGAAAGAAGTTCGCCACCGGCAGGCCGGGCAGCGCGGCTTCGACCTCGCGGTACATGCGCGGAATCTGGCGCAGAAAGGTGGTGTGGTAGTAGCTGAGCGCGTTCTCGATTTCGTCGGCCACCGTGAGGCGCGCGGTGCGCAGCATCCGCGTCTGCCACAACTGAGTCACGCGGGCGCGGATGCCGGCCTCGTTTTCGGCCAGCTCACGCTCGCCGGACAGGCGGTCGCGCTGGGCGACGAAGCCGGCGATCGCGTGCTCGGCATCGAGGATGCTCTTGCGCTGCACCTCGCTCGGGTGCGCGGTCAGCACCGGCGACACATAGGCCTGGGCCAGCGTGCGCGCGATCGCGTCCGGGTGGATGCCGGCCTTGGCCAGGCGCTCGAAGGTGGTCGCGAGCGAGCCTTCCTGGCGGTGGCCCTGGCGATCGTGGTACTCGCGCCGGCGCACGTGTTGTCGGTCCTCGGCGATGTTGGCGAGGTGCGAGAAATAGCTGAAGGCGCGGATCACGCTCACGGTCTGGTCGCCCGACAGGTTCTTCAGCAGCCGGTCGAGCGCCGCCCCGGCGCGTTTGTCGCGCTTCAGGCGATAGGCCACCGACAACTGGCGCACGCGCTCGATCAGCTCGAACGCGGCAGCACCTTCCTGTTCGCGGATCACGTCGCCGAGGATGCGGCCGAGCAGCCGGATGTCGTCGACCAGCGGGCGATTCTTCTCGACCGCCTGCTTCGCCTCCGAGGCGCTGGGGCCGCGCTTCGCGGTGGCCGCGCGGGGTGCCCTGGACGCCGCCGCTGCGGTGGTGGCGCTGCGCGCCGCCGGGGTCGGGGGCGGGGCGGCCGGCTTCATTCGGCGGTCACACCGGCATCCTTCACCAGCTTGACCCAGAACTTGGCGTCCTCGGCCAGGAAGCTCGCGAAGGCCTCGGGCGAGGCCGACAGCGAGACTTCGGTGCCTTCTCGCGCCAGCGCCGCCTTGATCTGCGGTTGCTGCAGTGCGACGGTGGTCGCGTCGAACAGCTTGCGCACGATCGCCGGCGGCGTGCCGGCGGGCATGAAGAAGCCGTACCAGAACTCGATCGCGTACGACGGCAGCCCGGCCTCGGCCATACCCGGCAGGTCGGGCACCAGCGGCGTGCGCTCGCGGGTGCTGACGGCCAGGCCCTTCAGCCACCCCGCGCTCACCATCGGCAGCACCGACGGCGGGGTGCCGAAGGTGATCTGGGTATCGCCGGCGATGACCGACTGGATCGCCGGGCCGCCGCCCTTGAACGGGATGTGCTGCATCTGCACCCCGGCCAGCTGGCTGAAGAGGGCTGCGCCCAGGTGCGGCGCCGAGCCATTGCCCGAGGTCGCGTAGTTCAGGCGCCCGGGCGCGGCCTTGGCCTTGGCGATCAGGTCGGCGACCGAGGTGATGCCGCTGGCCGGGCTGGCCGCGATCACCAGCGGCGAACTCGTGACCTTGCCGACCGGTGCCAGGTCGCGGGCCGAGTAGCTGAGTTTCGGGTTGAGCGCGGGGTTGACCGAGATGCTGCTCGGGCTCGCGATCAGCAGCGTATAGCCGTCGGGCGGCGACTTGGCGACCAGGTCGGCCGCGATGCTCGAGCCGGCGCCGGCCTTGTTCTCGATCACGATGGTCTGGCCGAGCGCCTTGCCGAGCGCCTCGCCGACCGTGCGCGAGACATAGTCGGCCGCGCCGCCGGGCGCAAAGCCGACGATCAGCCGGATCGGCCGGGACGGATAGGGTGCGGTCTGCGCCGCAGCGGGCAGGCTCGCCGAGGCCCAAACGGCGCAGACGAGGGCGGAGATCAGGGCCCGATTCAGGGCGCAGGGACGGCGAGGTGTCATGGTCATCCTTCGGTGCCGGCAAGCACGATCTTGCCGAGGTGGCGGTTGGCCTGCATGTGGATGCGGGCCTCGTCGAGGCGGTCGAACGGGTAGACGCGGTCGACCACCGGCGCGATCCGGCCGGCGGCGATCAGCGGCAGCAGCGTGGCCTTGAAGTCGGGCAGGCCGGACGCCCGCTGCAGCGGCGTGCGCAGCTTGTTCGATACGCCGAAGAGGGTCAGCCGCTTGGCGTGCAGCGCCTCGATATCGAGCGGCGCCTCGAGCACCCCGTCGACATAGCCGACGGTGGCGAGACGGCCCTCGAAGGCCATCACCTTCAGACAGGCGGCGAAGACCGAGCCGCCGACCGCGTTGACGACCAGGTTCACGCCCAGGCCGCCGGTCGCTTCCAGCACCGCCGCCTGAAAGCCGGCATCGGGGGTCGGCAGGCCGAGATCGAGGCCGAGCGCCGTCAGCCGTGCCAGTTTGTCGGCCGAGCCCGACGTGCCGATCACCTTGGCGCCGAGCGCCCGCGCGGTCTGCAGCGCTGCCACGCCGACGCCCGAAGAGGCGCCGGCGATCAGCAGCCACTGCCCCGCTTGCAGGCGGCCCTGCGTGACGAGCATGTCGTGGACCACCAGGAAGGTCAGCGGGATGCTCGCCGCGGCCTCCCAGGCCAACCCGGGCGGCACCGGCATCGCCTCGCGTGCGTCCATCAGCGCGTATTCGGCAAAGGCGCCGGGGCAGCGCCCCATTACGCGGTCGCCGACCTTTAGCGTGCGCACCTCGCTGCCGCACGCATCGACCTCGCCCGCGCCCTCCATGCCGACCGCCTTGGCCGCGCCGCCGCTGCCGTGCAGGCCGTGGCCGGCGATGAACTCACCGCGGTTGAGGGCCGCCGCACGGACCCGGATCCGCACCTGCGCCGGGCCGGGCTCGGGCCGTGGCAGCTCGCGCTGCTCGAGCGTGACTTGCTCGCCCTGCATCGTCATCCAGTAAGACTTCATAGCGACCTTTCGCGTGCCGCGTCGGCACGGCGCCGTGGGTGGGTGCGGCGATGCAACGCATCGCAATGCCTGTGCCAGGCCTGCGCCTGGCGCGTCCGCCCGCGGCATGGCCGCCGGCGCCTGCCTATTCTGGAGGGCGCTGCCGGATCGCGGAACGGCGTGGCGCGCGCTATAACCCGAGCCGCGCGCCGCGTCCGGTGGCGCCGCCCGTCCACGCTTCAGAGCGGTCCGCCCCATGCCATCCACCGTCATCATCGCGACCCGAGAAAGCCGCCTCGCGCTGTGGCAGGCGCAGCACGTGCGCGAGCTGTTGCAGGCGCAGGGCGGCCGCGCGGTCGAGCTGCTCGGCATGACCACGCGCGGCGACCAGATCCTCGACCGCACGCTGTCGAAGGTCGGCGGGAAGGGCCTGTTCGTGAAGGAGCTCGAGGCCGCGCTCGAGGACGGGCGGGCGCATCTCGCGGTGCATTCGCTCAAGGACGTGCCGATGGACCTGCCCGAAGGGTTCAGCCTCGCCGCGGTGCTGGAGCGTGCCGATCCACGCGATGCCTTCGTCAGCAACCGCTGGAGCAGCGTGGCCGAGCTGCCGCCCGGTGCGCTCGTCGGCACCTCGAGCCTGCGCCGGGTGGTGCAGCTCGCGGCGCTGCGTCCCGACCTGCGCATCGAGCCGTTGCGCGGCAACCTCGACACCCGTCTGCGCAAGCTCGACGAGGGCGGCTACGACGCGATCGTGCTGGCGGCGGCCGGGCTCGACCGACTCGGCGCCAGCGCGCGCATCCGGGCCCGGTTCGAGCCGGCGCAGATGCTGCCCTGCGCCGGGCAGGGCGCGCTGGCGATCGAGATCCACGCCCGCGCCGACGCGCTGCGCGCGCCGCTCGCCGCGCTGACGCACCGCCCGACCTGGCTCGCGGTGTTGGCCGAGCGCGCCGTCTCGCGCGGGCTGTCGGGCAGCTGCAGCATTCCGCTGGCGGCGCATGCGGTCTGGCAGGGCGACACGCTCGATCTGCGCGCGATGCTCGGCAACGCGGGCCGTCCGCTCGAGCCGCTGCTGCGCGCCGGCGCGCGGGCCGACGTGTCGACCGACGCTCAGGCCGAGGCGCTCGGCAGCCACTGCGCGCAGACCCTGCTCGACGCCGGCGCGCGCGGCTACCTCGACGCGTCGGCGCTCGCGCCCTGACGCACGCGGGGCAGGCGCATGCGGGTGCTGGTGACGCGGCCACGGCCGCAGGCCGACGACTGGGTCGATCGCCTGCGCGCTGCCGGGGTCGACGCGGTCGCGCTGCCACTGATCGAGATCGCCGGGCCGTCCGATCCGTCCGCTGTCGATGCGGCCTGGGCCGACCTCGCTTCGCGCGATCTGGCGGTCTTCGTGAGCCCGAACGCGGCGTTGCGCTTCTTCGTAGTGCGGCCTGCCGGCATGGCATGGCCGGCGGCGACGCTGGCCGCGGCGCCCGGCCCCGGAACCGCCCGCGTGCTGGCACGGCTCGGGGTGCCGGCGCCGCTGATCGTCGAGCCGCCGGCGGATGCGCTGCAATTCGACAGCCGCAGCCTGTGGCCCGTGTTGGCGGCGCGGCGCGACTGGGCGGGGCGTCGGGTGCGGGTGGTGCGCGGCGACGGCGGACGCGACGAACTCGCGGCCCTGCTGCGCGGGCACGGCGCGCAGGTCGATGCGGTGGCGGCCTACGCCCGTCGGGCGCCCGACCTCGAGGCCGACCCGACGACCCGCGGACTGCTCGCGGCGGCCCTGCAGCGGCCGGCGGACCACGCCTGGCTCTTCAGCAGCTCTCAGGCGATCGAGCACCTGTTGCGGGCGCTGCCTGATGCGACCGCGAGCCGGGCGCCCAGCCACGCGCTCGCCACCCATCCGCGCATCGCGGCGCGCGCCCGCGCAGCCGGCTTCGGTCGCGTCCACGAGACGACGCCGGCCCTGGCCGCGGTGGTCGCCTGCCTACAATCGATCGCAACGTGAACCCGACCCCGCCACCCTCCGATGCCGGCGTCGCCACCGGGTCCACCGCCGCGTCGAGCGCGACGTGGCGCCTGCCGCGCCGGTGGCAGCCGTGGCTGCTGGGGGCTCTGATGGCCGGGGTGCTGGCGAGCCTGGCGGTGGCGTTTCGGGCCGAGCAGCGGGTCGGCGCGATCGAGCAGGAACTGGTGCGACGCCAGCAGGACAGCGCCGGGCGCTCCGACGAGGCCCGGATGCTGGCGCGGCAGGCCCAGCAAGGCATGCTCGACGCATCGGCCAAGCTCGCGCTGCTCGAGGCGCGGGTGGCCGAGGTGGCGATGCAGCGTGGCCAGCTCGAGGACCTGATCCAGTCGCTGTCACGCTCGCGCGACGAGAACCTGGTGGTCGACATCGAGGCCGCGCTGCGGGTCGCGCAGCAGCAGGCGGCGATCACCGGCAGCGCCGAACCCCTGGTCGCCACGCTCAAGCAGAGCGACGAACGGCTGGCGCGCTACGCGCAGCCGCGCCTCGAGGGCGTGCGCCGCGCGATCGCCCGCGACCTCGACGCCGTCAAGGCGGCGAGCCTGGCCGACATCGGCAGCCTGACCCTCAAGCTCGACGAGGCGGTGCGCCTGGTCGACGACCTGCCGCTGCTGTCGGTCGCACAGCCGCGCCGCGAACTGGCGGGCCGGCCGGCGCTGGCGGCATCGGCCGCGCTGCCCGCCACGGCGCGCCGGGTGGCGCCGTTGGCGTCGACGTCGGCCTCGGCGCCGCGGCTGAGCTGGGAGCCGTCGAGCTGGAGCGCGCTCGCGGGGTCGCTGACGCAGCAGGTCTGGGCCGAGGCCAAATCGCTGGTGCGCATCACCCGCATCGAGTACCCCGACGCGATGCTGCTCGAGCCGGAGCAGGCCTTCTTCCTGCGCGAGAACCTCAAGCTGCGGCTGCTGAATGCGCGGCTCGCGCTGCTGAGCCGCCAGTTCGAGACCGCGCAGTCCGACCTGATCGGTGCGCGCACGATGATCGAGCGCTATTTCGACCGCAGCGCACGTCGCAGCGTGCTCGCGGCCGAACTGCTGACGCAGGTCTCGGCGCAGTCCCGCCAGGTGCGCATGCCGCGCCCCGACGACACGCTGGCCGCCTTGGCTGCTGCCGCCGCCGGGCGCTGAGCCGGATCGCCACCCGCGATGCCCGCCCGCCCCGCCTCGAACCGCGCCCCCGCCGCCTGACCGATGCGCGGTGTCGTCTGGCTGGTCCTGCTGTTCGTGGTCGCGGTGGTCGCGGCGACCACGCTCGGCAGCAACGACGGCCTGGTCACCTTCTACGGGGGTGCCTGGCGCTTCGACCTGTCGCTCAACCTCTTCCTGCTGCTGCTGGTCGGCACCTGCTTCGCCCTCGTCACCGTGATCCAGGCGATCGATGCCCTGGTCGGCCTGCCGCGACGGGCGCGCGAATGGCGCGTCGCGCGGCGCGACCGCAATGCGCAGGCGGCGCTGCGCGATGCACTGGCGCAGTATTTCGGCGGTCGCTACAACCGGGCCCAGAAGTCGGCCCAGCGCGCGCTCGCCATCCAGTCCGACACCCCCGAGCTGACCCAGGACAACGAGTTCACGGTGCTGGCGCGGCTGCTCGCCGCCGGCAGCGCGCACCGCATGCAGGACCGCCCGAGCCGCGACGAGCAGCTGCGCATCGCGCTCGAGTTGTCGCACCGCAGTGCCGCGGCGCGCTCGGCCGAGGAGGGCGCGCGCCTGCTGGCCGCCGAGTGGGCGCTCGACGACCGCGATGCGCCGCGCGCGCTCGAGCTGCTGGCCGAGCTGCCGGTCGGCGTCGCGCGCCGGACCCATGCACTGCGCCTCAAGCTGCAGGCGGCGCGTTTCGGGCGCCAGCCGCAGGAGGCGCTGAAGACCGCGCGGCTGCTCGCCAAGCACCAGGGGTTCTCGAAGATCGCGGCGCAGGGCCTGTTGCGCTCGCTCGCCTTCGAGACGCTGGCGAGCGCGCACGACATCGACCAACTGCGCCGGCTGTGGCAGCAGTTCGATCCGCTCGAGCGGCGCGACCCGTTCGTCGCCGCCCGCGCCGCCGCCATCGCCGCGCGCCTCGGCGCGAGCGAGGAGGCGCGCCACTGGTTGCGCCCGTTCTGGGACCGGGTCGCCGAGCTCGGCAGCGAGGAGCGTGCGGCCATCTGCGAGGGCCTGGTGAGCGCGATCGACGGCATCGGCGCCGACTGGCTGGCGCGTCTCGAGGCGGCTGCGCAGGCGTTCCCGCGCGACGGTGCGGTGGCGCTGGCGGTCGGCAGTGCGCTCGCCGAACGCCAGCTCTGGGGCAAGGCCCGGGCCCTGATCGAGCAGGCCGCCACCGACCCGGCACTGGCCGTCGGAGTGCGCCGCAAGGCCTGGCTGCAGCTGGCGCTGCTCGCCACCCGCCAAGGCGACGCCGAGGCCGCCGCCCGCTGCTTCGAGGCGGCCGCGCGGCTCGAGTAGCGCCCTCGGTCGTCGAAGCGTCGCTGTTATACTGCGCGCCGTCGCGGCTGTAGCTCAGTTGGATAGAGTACTTGGCTACGAACCAAGGGGTCGTGGGTTCGATTCCTGCCAGCCGCACCATAAAAATCAACGGGTTAGTCCTCATAGAGGGCTGACCCGTTTGACCTTGTGAGGCTCCAGGGGGACACCCAGGTTTGACGCGGCAGGTCATGGTCAAAGTGGCGGACGGGGCCTGAAGACGATTGCCGCGCACCCCCGCGCCATCAGCAAGAACGGCCGGCTGGAGATCGAGGATCAGCGTGGCGCGACGATGCGCGGCAAGGACAGCCTTTATGAGCTGGCCGATGAGCCGTCAGGGGCAGATCGGGCGAGTCAATGCCTTGAAGCCCGAGATCGCATCGAAAAGCTCTTCGTCGATCTTGCTCTGCCGCAACCGGTGGAAACGGTCGATCAGACGTGCCAGCGCTGCCAGTGGTTCGCAGCAGCAGCATCTTGTCGATGTTCCTGTCGGTGCGATCCATCGTCGCCAGCCTGCTCGCGTTCTCGCTGGCCAGAGACTCGGCGCTGGCGCCGGCATGTCGGCCATCGTGTTTCGACACTGGGGCCCTGCTGGCCAGCACCCGCAGCCGATCGGTTGAGCGCGTCTGCATCCTGGTGGTGGCGAGCGTGATGACGACTGGCCGAGCCTCCAGCCCGCTCTTGTTGCTGCCGGCCTGGCCCAAGGGCTTGAAGCGGAGGTCGGAGGTCGGCGGTCGCGGCGGGCAGCCCGCCGCAATGGTCGTGCACCTCGATCAGCACGCGATCGTCCACGGCGCGCACGGTCAGGGTGACCTCGGTGTGCGAGTGGGTGAAACAGATCCTTGTAGGTGTCGGAGTTGGGGGTGGCGCCGGAGTCGAAGCGCGGCAGGCACAGCCCGTCGAGCGACCCGTCGCGGCCGACCTGGGCGGCGGTGTGACCGTCGCCGATCATCGCGTCGTCCTCGACCGACAAGGGCACGGTTCAGCGCGCCGATTCGGGATTGCGCCAGCCGCCGTCGCGGGCGATGAAATGGTTTGCCGCGGCCGGTCCCCACGAGCCGGCGTCGTAGAGGTGGACCGGCGGGTGTTCGACCAGCACCGGTTCGACCACCGCCCAGGCCGCTTCGATGGCGTCCTCACGGGCGAACAGTGCGCCGTCGCCGTCCATCGCGTCGGTCAACAGACGTTCGTAGGCCGACTGCTCGCCGGGCTCCTCTTCGATCAGCAGGAACTCGCGCTGGTCGCCGACGAATTCCTTGCCGGCCCGCTTGACGCGCGCGCCGAGTGCGATGCTCGATCGCGGCGACAGGTGAAAGCGCAGCGAGTTGGCGTCCTCGCCCACCGCGGCGTCGCTGAACAGGTTCTGCGGCGGTGCCTTCAGACGCACCACCACTTCGCAGGCCGTGAGCGGCAGGCGCTTGCCCGAGCGCAGGTACCACGGCACGCCGCCCCAGCGCCAGGAATCGACGTGCACGCGCAGGGCGCAGTAGGTTTCGACATCGGAGTCGCGCGCGACCTGCGGTTCGTTGCGGTAGCCCACGTATTGCCCACGCAGGATGTCGGTGCCGGCCAGCGGCCGCATCGCGGCGAAGACATCGGCCTGGTGGCGGTGCACGGCGTCGAAGTGGCGGCTGGCCGGCGGCTCCATCGCCAGCAGCGCGACGATCTGGAACAGGTGGTTCTGCATCACGTCGCGCAGGCAGCCCGCGCTTTCGTAGAACCCACCGCGCCCCTCGACGCCGAACTGCTCGGCCAGCGTGATCTGCACGCTGGCGATGTGGTTGCGATTCCAGATCGGCTCGAGAAACGAGTTGGCGAAGCGGAAATACAGGATGTTCATGATCGCTTCCTTGCCCAGGAAGTGATCGATGCGGAAGATCGCATCTTCCGGGAAGGCATCCAGCGCTGCGCGGTTGAGCTCGCGGGCCGACGCCAGATCGCGGCCGAACGGCTTTTCGACGATCAGCCGCCCGCCCGCGGCGACGCCCGCGGTCTTGAGACCCTGGATCACGGTGGCGAACAGTGCCGGCGGAATCGCGAGATAGAACGCCGGGCGCTGCGCACCGCGCAGGGACCGGCGCAGAAGCTCGAAGGTGGACGCGTCGTTGTAGTTGCCGCTGACGTACTGCAGCATGGGCAGCAGGCGGTCCAGTGACGGCCGGTCGACCGCTGCGGCGGACTGTTCGATGCTGTCGCGGGCGTGTGCGCGCAGCTGCTCGGTGCTCCACGTCGACGCCGCCACGCCGATTACCGGAACCTCGAGTGCACCGCGCCGGCACATGTCGTAGAGCGCCGGAAAGATCTTCTTGCTCGCCAGGTCGCCGGAGGCGCCGAAGACGACCAGTGCATCGGCAGACCGGCTGACGGGATCGGTGCTGTGGGGGTTCAATTCATGTCCTTGACGCGGGCGACTCTGCATCTTGTGCTCCTTCGTATCGGAGCCAGACGATCATCACCGGCCCGCGGCCATCATCGACCCGGGCCACGGCGGACGATCGACAGCCAGGCGCCTCGACCGAATAGAGCCGGTGGCGCGAGCAAGAGTTCCCTGCCCGCGCAGCTCCGTGCCAGGGCGTGCCGCTCGTCGCCGAGCGCTTCAGATCTCGCGCTCCAACGTCGAGCCCGGCGCCCAGTACGGCGGGCGTCCGCAGTGTGAATACAGCTCGGTCTCTCGCTTCCGGTCCGGTGCCGCCGACGGCTCGTAAGGGGGCGCCGCCTTCACCGCCGCACGGCTCAGGTCGACGGTCACGCTGCGATCCGCCCCCTTCACGCCGTCGATCCTTTGCGGGGCGATCGGCACCCAGGGTCCGCAACATGGTGCCCCCTGCTTGGGTTTAGACCGAACGTGGCGATTGCCCACGTTGATGCGGGTCGTCGGGCGATTGTCGCCGCGCGGTGCCCACGCCCATCCGGGCGTCAGCTTGGGCACACCCACCGGCAGCGTCTGCGCGCCAGCGCGCGTGGGCCCGCACCCCCGACCGGCAGGCTCGACGCGCGCGATGTGTGGCAGCGTACAGAGCCGGGTGCCGGCCGCGGCTAAGGTACGCGGATGATCGAGAGCCACACGCCTGTACCCCGAGCGACGCCGCGCTCGCAGACCTCGACGCCTATTGGCGCGCCGCCAACTACGTGTCGGTCGGCCAGATCTTTCTGTGGGACAACCCGCTGCTGAAGCGTCCGTGGACGCTGGCCGGCGTCAAGCCGATGCTGCTCGGGCACTGGGGCACACGCCGGGCCAGAACTTCATCTAGGCCCACCTCAACCGCGTGATCAAGGTCCACGCCCGAGATCCGCCACTGGCGCTGGCAGGCCGCGACGTCCGCTCCCTGATCGCCACCGCACGGGCGCCGATGTCCGAGCACGCGCTGGCGCGCTGCGGCGACTCACCTCACGCGGAATCCATCGCTTCGAAGATGCCCTGCAGTCGCGATCTCGCTCCTTGAAGGTGAGCGAGATCGCGTGTTCGAGAGGTCGTCGTCGGGCGCGATAAATCTCTCGATCTCCGGCAGCGCTGCTGTACTGCCGTCCCCGCGGAGCTTGCGCCACGGCTGGCGCCTCTCGGCCCAAGAGAAATGCTGTCGCAGATCCCGGACCAGCGTCACGGTCGCGCGATTGGCTCCCCGCGCCACCACCGCTCGCACCCGCGGAGCGCAGATCGTGTTCGGTGCTGCGAGGGCACCGAGGGGAACCTCCTGAACGCGGACGCCGACCTGCAGCCCTGGACCGAACGCACGCTGTGCGCGCACGGTCAGGCGGGGGCGGAGATCGTGCGGGTCGCCGAGGCGGGCCGCTACGAGCGGAGGGTGATGGTCCGCACGGCCACACCGCGCTCGGCAGCGTGCCGCTCGGCTCGGTCGCCAACGGCGTGCTGGCGCGCAGCCGTATGGCGGTGCTGCTGACAGGGCGAGCGAACGCGTGGCTGTGCGCCGGCGACCGCCTGCCCCGCCCCACGACCCGGCTGCGCGGCCTTCGACCGACCGGTGCCGTCAGTTCAGCCGATCGCCTTGAGCAGCAGCGCCTGCAGCACATAACGCAGGTGGTCGGCCGCCGATCCCGGCACGGCCTGCATGCCGACCGTCGTCGCAACCGTCTGGCCGGTCGAGAGGATGCGGTCGTGGACCGGCACACCGGCTTCGACCCTCAAGCGCTGTACCAGGGCCGGCGCCAGGCCCTCGCACACCACGGCGTCGTAGAGCCGGCCGAGCATGTGGGCGGTCTGCTGCACGTCCTGCACGGTGCTGAGTTCCGTCAGCCGCGGGTGGATGTGTGCGACCCGCGCCCCGAGGGCGACGGCGGCGCGTTCGAGCAGGTCGGCCTCGGCACTGTGCGCTTCGTCGGCGCCGCACAGCAGGGCGAACTTCTTGCCGCGCAACCACTGCGCCGGCGCGCCCACGGCGGCACCGCACTGCAGTGCGCGCGCGCTCTCCACCAGCGCCGCGACGTCGCTCGGACTGATCGCGGCAAGGGTGGCGGGCTCGGCCGATCTCGGGATGGGTTCCATGGGGGTGCCTGGTGCGGCATGGGCGCTACACGCTGCGAAGACTAGCCATCCCGGGGCGCGGATTCTTGATGCGCGTCAAAGGCGGTCGCACCGCGACGCGGCGGATACACGCGGTTGACAAACCGTTGCCGAACGACGCCGGCGGTTGGCACGGCCGCGGCGCGGGCTGCCTACGATGAATCGCATCTGGCCACGTCAGCGCCCACAGGAGTTCAAGATGTTCAGCGACACCCTCGCAGCCACCCCCTCGATCCGGACCCGTCATTGGGCCGATGCCCCCGCGCCGGAGCGCGTCAGCACGCCGGCGGCCGACCCGGTCGTCAGCCAGCGCATGCTCGCCGCGCTGAAGCTGCTGCAGGATGCGCTGGCGCCGCAACGCCGCCTGGTGCGGGCCGGTGACGTGATCTATCAGGCCGGCGAGCGGTTCGCCAACCTGTACGTGCTGAATTCGGGCTTCGTCAAGATCGTCAGTCGCTCGCCCGACGGTCGCGAGCAGGTGGTCGGCCTGAAGCTGCGCGGCGACTGGCTCGGCTTCGACGGCATCGCCGACGGCGAGTACGCCTGCGAAACGATCGCGATGGATACCGGCGAGCTCTGGACCATCAACTACGAGGCCTTGCTCGCGGCCTGCGCCCGCCATCCGCAGCTCCTGACCACGCTGCACGAGGCGATGAGCCGCGAGATGGGGCGCGAGCGCGATTCGCTGATGTCGGTCTGCACCCTGCCGGCCGATGCCCGGGTGGCCGACTTCCTCCACAGCTGGGCCGAGTCGCTGGCGCAGCGTGGCCTGCGCACCGACCAGATCACGCTACGCATGACGCGGGCCGAGATCGGCAACTACCTGGGCATGACGCTCGAGTCGGTCAGCCGGGCGCTGTCCCGGCTCGCCCGGGGCCAGGTCATTGCTTTCGCCGAGAAGGGCCGCCGCGACGTCCGGATCGCCGACGTGGGCGCGCTGGCCGCCTTCGTCCAGCGTTGTATCGCGCCGGTGCCGACGCTGCAGTGACGACCGGCCCTGTGGCTCAGCGCTCGGCGCCGGCGATCGAGCCGAGAACCCGCGCGATCGCACGCGCCAGCTCGTCGCGGCTGCAGGGCTTGCGCAGCAGTTCCCAGCCCGGTGGCGAATCGCGGTCGGCGTCGAGCAGCTCGCTCGAGTAGCCCGACATCAGCAGGATGGCCATGCCGGGAAGGCGTTCCTGGGCCCACCCGGCGAGATCGGTGCCGCGCATCCCCGCGCCGAGCGCGATGTCGCTCAGCAGCAGGTCGTAGGCGGCGTTCGGTCCGAGCAGCAACTGCGCCTGCTCGGCGCTCGAGGCGGTCGACACCTGACATCGCAGCGTGTGCAAAAAGGTGCGGATCACCGCGCGCACCTCGTCGTCGTCCTCGACCAGCAGCACCTTCAGCTGCGCCGGGACGACGTGACCCGCCTCGACTGCGGCGACCAGCGGCGCCGCCACGTCCGACGGGCGCGGGATGTACAGCGTGACCCGGGTCCCCGAGCCGGGCGTGCTGTCGATCGTGATCGCACCTTGCGATTGCTTGACGAAACCATAGACGGTGCTCAGTCCGAGGCCGGTGCCTCGACCCGCTTCCTTGGTGGTGAAGAACGGCTCGAACGCGCGCTCCTTGACCGCATCCGGCATGCCGCTGCCGGTGTCGGCGACGAAGATCGCCACATAGCCGTCGTCGGCCGCCGTGGGGTTGTCGAGCTCGGCGCGCACGTCGTCGCGCAAGCCCGCGCTCGGGTGGGCACCAAAGCACAGGGTGCCGCCCTCCGCCATCGCGTCGCGCGCATTGATCGCGATGTTCAGCAGCGCCGACTCGAGGTGGGACGGGTCGGCCAGCACCGGCGGGCAGTCGGGCGCCACATCGACCTCGATCCGGATCCGCTGGTCGAGCGTGCGGCGCAGCATGTCGGCCAGCGACAGCAGCATCGCGCCCACGTCGACCGGGGTCGGTTGCAGCAGCTGGCGGCGCGAGAACGCGAGCAGCTTGGAGGTGAGCTCGGCACCGCGCCGGGTGGCCCGGGTCGCCGCATCGAGCAGCTGCTTGCGATAGACGTCGTCGGCTTGCGGCGGCAGCTCGTCGAGCACCTGCAGATTGCCCTGGATCACTGTCAGCAGGTTGTTGAAATCGTGCGCGATGCCGCCGGTCAGTTGGCCCACGCTCTCGAGCCGTTGCGAATGGCTCAGCGCTTCCTCGGACTGTGCGCGCTGCAGGCTGGTCACGAGCAGGCCGGCCACCGATTCCAGGAAGCGTCGCTCGTCGTCGCCGAACTCGCGCGGCCGGCGCGACCGCACCGCGAGCACGCCGATGCTGCGCCCTCGGTCGGACAGCGGCACGGCCAGGGCGCTGATCATGCCGGCGTCGAGATAGGCCGGCGGGACGACGAAGCGCGTCTCGCTGCGATAGTCGGCCACCACCAGCGGCCGCCCCTGCGCGGCCACCAGGCCGGGCGAGCGGTCGGGCAGGTAGGGGATGCGCGCGCCGACCTCTTCGCCAGCGACCGTGCCGATGCCGCTCGCGACACGCAGCTTCGTGCCGTCGCCGTCGAGCAGGAAGACCACCGCCATCTCGACCCCGA
>JBDSZM010000279.1:0-4946 GCA_039925165.1 Burkholderiaceae bacterium | reverse complement strand
TGGCGTCGCGTACCTGGGCCGCCGGCACCGCGCTGCACAGCCACCGCTGGCCGCCGCCCCACTCGACCAGCTGCTCGCCCGACAGCGCGAGCACTGGCGCGGTCGGCGGCACCGACAGCCGCCACAGCGCGCCGCCACTGTCTACCGCCGCGGCGGCGCGGACGAAGAACTCGTCGTGGTGGTCGCGCAGGCCGTCCCAGAACGGCGTGGCATCGGCGGGCGCTATCAACTCGCCGCCCAGGCCGTGGATCGCCGCCTGCACCGCCGCCAGCGCGCCGCGCAGGCGCAGCAGCAGCGTGCCGTCCCGCCAGGCGCTGGCGTTGATCGGCAACGGCTCGCCGCCCCAGGCGTGCAGCCGCTCCAGCGCCTCGGCCTGGTCGAGCTGGAAGCGCAGCGTGGCGGTCGCCGGCGCGACCGGCAGCACCTTGAGCGAGACCTCGAGGATCACGCCCAGCATGCCGAGCGAACCGGCGAGCAGGCGCGACACGTCGTAGCCGGCGACGTTCTTCATCACCTGACCGCCGAAGGTCAGCACCTCGCACTGGCCGTTCAACAGCGTCGCGCCGAGCAAATGGTCGCGCAGCGATCCGGTGGCGGCGCGCGGCGGCCCCGACAGGCCGGCCGCGACCATTCCGCCGACGGTGCCGCCGGGCCCGAAGCGCGGCGGCTCGAACGGCAGGCACTGGCCGCGCGTCGCGAGCAGCGCCTCCAGGTCGGCCAGCGCGGTGCCGCAGCGGGTCGTGACGACGAGCTCGGTCGGCTCGTAGCTCGAGGTGCCTTCGAGCACCCGGGTGTCGAGCCACTCGCCCTGCGGCGGCTCGCCGTAGAAGTCCTTGGTGCCGCCACCGCGGATGCACAGCTGGGCACCGGCCGCGCGCGCGCTGTGCACGCGGTCGACCAGGATCTGCAGCGCCGGATCGTTGGGCGTCATCACGGCGGCATCGGCGCGGCGTCAGCCCGCCATCACCGCGGCCATGGCGATGGCGGTCGGCTCGACGTTGCCGCGGTTGAGTCCGGCCACGCAGATGCGCCCGGAACGCACCATGTAGACCGCATGCACTTCGCGCAGCCGGTCAACCTGGGCCGGGCCGAGTCCGGTGTAGCTGAACATGCCGCGCTGGCTGAGCAGGTAGCCGAAATCCCGACCCGGAACGCGCGACTGCAAGACCTCGTGCAGCGCCTGGCGCATCGACAGGATGCGCAAGCGCATCGCCTCGAGGTCGCGCTCCCACAGCGCGCGCAGCTCGAGATCGTCGAGCACCGCGGCGACCAGCTGGCCGCCGTGGATCGGCGGGCTGGAATAGTTGCGCCGGACCGTGAACTTGAGCTGGCCCAGCACGTTCGCAGCCTGCGCCGCATCCGGGCACACCACCGACAGTGCGCCGCAGCGCTCGCCGTAGACGCTCATGCTCTTCGAGAACGAGTTGGCGATGAAGAAGCTGAGCCCCGCTGCGGCGAGCGCGCGCACTGCCTGCGCATCGGCCTCGATGCCCTCGCCGAAACCCTGGTACGCCAGGTCGAGGTAGGGAATCAGTTCGCGCTCGCGCAGCACCGGGATCAGCGCGTCCCATTGCGCGGGCGTCAGGTCGACCCCGGTGGGGTTGTGGCAGCAGGCGTGCAACAGCACGATGCTGCGCGCCGGCAGACCGCGCAGGCAGGCCCGCATGGCGTCGAAGTCGAGCCCGCCGGTCGCGGCGTCGTAGTACGGGTAGGAATGGACCGCGATGCCGGCGCCTTCGAACATCGCGCGGTGGTTGTCCCAGGTCGGGTCGCTGACCCAGACCGCGCTGTCCGGGAAGTAGCGCTTGAGGAAATCGGCGCCCACCTTGAGGCCGCCGCTCGACCCGACGGTCTGCAAGGTCGCGATCCGGCCCGAGCCGATCGCCTCGTGGCCGGCACCGAACAAGAGGCGCTGGACCGCTGCGCGGAAGTTGGCTGCCCCCTCGATCGGCAAGTAGGGCTTGGGGCCGTTGCGCTCGAGCAGCAAGGCCTCGGCCCGCCGCACCGATTCGAGCACCGGGATGCGCCCGGCGTCGTCGAAATAGATGCCGATCGACAGGTTGATCTTGCCCGGCCGCGGGTCGTGCTGGAAGTCCTCGTTGAGGCTCAGGATCGGATCGCCGGCGAACGGTTCGACATGCTTGAACATGGGCAGCGCACTCCAGGAGGGTGGCGCGATTATCCGGGCAGCGGTGTGCGCCACTCGAGCCAGTGCCCGTGGGCGTGCGAGCGCGCCAGCAACTCGAAGCGCGCCGCGCCGCCGCCGGCGCTGCCGACGATCCACAGCGTGGTCGAGACCGGGTCGTCGGGCCCGACCGGCGGCGCGAGCGCCAGCGCTGCGATGCGGACATGCGGCCCCTCGGCCGACAGCCACACCACGCCGCGCCGCTGCATCAGGTCGGTCATCGCCGCGACGTGGCGCGGCAGCGCGGCGGCATCGACGTAGTGCAGCACCCAGCTGTTGAAGACGACCGGCAGCGTGCCCGGCGGCAGGGTGTCGAGCCAGGGCTCGATCGCGGCGATGCAGTCGTCGGCGGCGCGCACCGGCCAGCGTTCGCGCCGCGCCAGCGCCAGCGCCACCGCCTGTTGCAGGCGCCGGTCGCGCAGGCGGTCGCCGGGCCAGAGGCAGGCACGCAGCCAGCGCACGGCGGCCGGATCGTGGACATCGACCGGCGCCGGATCGACGCCCAAGCGGGCGACCAGGCGCAGCGCCGGTAGGAAAGGCGGCAATGGGCTCGGGCCGACGACGCGGCAGACCAGGGTCGGCACGTCCGCCGGGTCCGCAGCCGCCGCAGCGAGGGCTCCATCGAAGTCCCTGCCGCTCGCCGCCTCGACCACGTAGCGTTAGCGATAGCCATCGACACCCAGGTTGAGTCCGGCACTGCAGCCCAGGTCGAACAGCGCCAGCGCCGACGTCGCGTGCTGTCGCGCGATCGCGTGCAGCGCCGGCCACAGCACGGCGCAACGGCCGATCTCGTTGGTCTGGGTGCGGCGGGTCCGGATCGACGCCTCGAGCGCGGCCGATTCGCTGGCGATGAAATCATCGAGCGTCGCGGCGAGCGCCGCATCGGGCGCACGCAGGCCGCCGACGCTGGCGCAGTAGTCGCGCAGCGGGTGGCCGCTGCCGGCCAGGATGCGATCGTGCAGCGCCGCCAACCACAGGTTGGGCTGTTGCTGGCCCGGCGCGGCCTGCCACAGCATGGCGAGCCAATCGGGCCGTGCCGCGACCGCATCGCACACGGCGCGGTAGAGCGGGTCGCCGACCTCGAACCCGCGAAATCGCGCCGCCAGGCGATCGAGGGGAACCGACCCGGGCGGCGTCGGGGGCAGGCTCACGGCGCCGCGAGCGCGGCCTCGATGTCGGGCTCGATCGCCTCGGGCGCGTCGCCCGGGCCGTAGCGCTTGCGCACCCGGCCATCACGCCCGATCAGAAACTTGGTGAAGTTCCACTTCACCGACTCGCTGCCCAGCAGCCCGGGCGCCTGCGCCTTGAGCCACTGCCACAGCGGGTGCGCCTGCGGTCCGTTGACCTGCACCTTGGCCATCATCGGGAAGCTCACGCCGTAGTTCACTTGGCAGAACGAGGCGATCTCGGTGTCGCTGCCCGGGTCCTGGGCGCCGAACTCGTTGCTCGGAAAGCCGACCACCACCAGCCCGCGGTCGGCATGGCGTCGCCACAGCGCCTCGAGTCCGGCGAACTGCGGCGTATAGCCGCAGGCGCTGGCGGTATTGACGATCAGCAGCACGCGTCCGCGCTGGCTCGCGAAGTGTGCCGGCCGGCCATCGATAGCCCGCGCCTCGAAATCGAACAGGCTGGTGGCCGCAGGGGCAGACGCGTCGGACATCGTTGGAACCGTGGGTGGCCGGCGGCCGGTCGGGCCATTCTCACTCCGGCGGCGCCGCCTTGCCGACCGCTGCCTCGGGCCGCCAGGCCGCATGCAGTGCGGCCAGCACGATCAGGGCGCCGCCGGCGAGCAGCTGCGGCGTGAGGCGTCCGGCGCCGAGCAGCCAGGCCGAGCCCGAGGCGAACACCACCTCGGTCAGCATCACCACCGCCGTGACGTGGGCCGGCAGACGTGCCGCGCCGTACTGCAGCGCCAAATTGCCGGCCAGGAACAGCAGCGCCAGCACGAACGCCAACCGCAGCCAGGCCGGGCGCGGCAAGGGCGGCCAGGCGATCTGCGACTGCAGCGCGAGCGTCGTCGCGAGCAGCCCGGCCACCAGCACGCCGCCGACGAACATCGCGAGCGCCCGCGCTTCCTCAGGCTGGTGCGCCTCGCGCCGCAGCATCACGTTATTCAGCGCGAACGAAAAGCCGCCGAGCAGCGCGAGCACATCGGCGAGCAGCGTGCGCGGCGGCCAGCCGCCGGACAGGCCGGTGGCCAGTCCGCCGGCCGGCCACAACACCACCGCCGCGCCGGCGAGCGCCAGCGCGACCCGCAGTGCCGCACCGCGCGTCAGCGGCTCCTTGAGCAGCAGCCGCGCCAGCAGCACGCTCCACAGCGGCATCAGATAGAAGAGCAGCACCACCCGCACCACGTCGCCGACGACGACCGCCCAGTTGAAGGCGGCGTTGGTGGTGCCGGAGGCGAACACCAGGATCCACAGCACCGGCGTGCGCAGCAACTGGCGCATCGACTGCGGGCGCCACGCCACGATCGCGAGCGCCGAGACCGTAAACACCAGCGCGGTCGCCCACAGCGGGTGCAGGCCGAACGATTCGAGGCGTCGGAACGGCCACCAGGCGGTGCCCCACACCAGGGCATTGAGCGTCAGCGCCAGCACCGGCAGCGGTGAGGCGGGGGGCCGCGTCACCACCGTCAGTGCTTGTCGCTGCGCGCGATGGCCAGCAGGTGGTCGACCTCGGCCTTGTACTTGATGCAGTTGCTGGCATGCCAGCGCCGGATCAGCCACATCACGCCGGCGACGACCAGGCCGAACACCGC
>JBDSZM010000278.1:0-4547 GCA_039925165.1 Burkholderiaceae bacterium | reverse complement strand
GAGGTGGTGGCCGAGCTCGGCGCCCAGGGCGCGCTCGATCAACGCCTTCTTGAACGACATCGACGCGGCGTTGACCGCCTCGCCCGTCATCGGCCCGCTTACGAACTGGTCAAGCAGCTCCTTGGGGATCTTCGGCAGCGCCGCGGACTTGGCCGCGATCGCCGCGTTCTTCATCTTCGTCTTGCTGATCGGCATAGATGCTCCTCATGGTCATGCTATGCCTCGCACACAAAATTCAGGACAGGCTCGCGGCCTCAGCCCCGCCGCACACCGCAGAAGCCTGGGGATCGCTGCTTAACCCGTCCAAGTTTTTGGCCGCACCCCCGGCTGGTCAATATTCAGCCGGCGTCAACAGTCGTGCTCGTTTCCGCCACGCAATGTGCCGCCGCGAGGAGATAAACACGCCAGCCAACCCGCGCGGCCGCTTCGTTAGCGCATGACGCTTCCCACCACCTCAACTTGCACCCGCCGGTTCTGGGCACGCCCATCGGCGGTCCCATTGTCGGCGATGGGCTGCTTCTCGCCCCGGCCTTCCACGTAGACCCGATTTGCTTCGACGCCTCGGGATACGAAGTGGGCCTTGACCGCTTCAGCACGCCGCATCGACAGGCGATCGTTGTAGCTATCGCTACCAACCGAGTCGGTGTGGCCGGTTGCGACCATGGCTTCAAGGGTCATCGATTTCTGACGGGCGGCAAGTTCATCCAACTTCGTCCTGCCCTCTGGCTTCAGCACCGACTTGTCGAAGTCGAAAAGTGCATCCGAAGAGAACGTGACCTTTTCCGATACGGGGGCACGCGCCGGAGTGGGCACGGGTACAGGCGGCGGTGCGGGTGCTGGCGCCATCACGATTGGTTCCGGGGCCTGCGCCATGACGGGAGCCGCAGCGATAGCGCGAGGAGGCGAAGCGGCGGCTGCGCCGAAGCGGTAGACCAGACCGATCGACGCCATGTTGATGTCGCCCTTGTTGCCGACGGCGTCGTTGATTCGGTAGCGTTCTACCTCGGCGCGCAATGACAGAGCTGGTGTGAAGGCGTACTGCAGGCCGAGGCCGGCCTTCCAGTTGCCAGCTCGTTCGCGTGGATCAGGATCGTTCACAGTCACAGCGCCTGTGCTGCGAAACTTGTCTCGTGCCTCAGCATAGGTCAGGCCAGCACGGCCGAAGATAGAGAAATTGCCAGTGATCGGCAACGTGCCGACGAGGTCGAGGTTAAGGCCTCGTACCTTCGCTTCACCCGTCAGCGTTCCTGCTGGCGCGGTCAAAGCCTGATAGCCGAACTTGCCAAGGGTGAACACCCCTCCTTCTATCGCGAAGTGTTCGTTGAATTGATAACCAGCAAACAGCTTGCCGCCGGTGGAGCGGTCATCGTCGGTCAGGCTGTTGACAGTAAAACCGTTGCTGACCAGGCTGGCGCGGATGCGCGGGTCATCGATTTCGCCACGGCTGGGTCCGACGCTTGCGCCGCCGTACAGACCGACCGTGTCGTTGTTGCCCTGTGCAAAGGATGGGCCTGCGATGGATGCCATAGCCAGGAAGGCGATTGCCGAAGCAATGGACGTAAGTTTCATAGGTACTTTCATTGGGTGTCTGGAGCCGACGGAACGCCGCGGGCTCAACGCCACTTGTTACTGGCAGCCGGCCGGTGCGTTGACGTGGCCGGGGATCGACACGACGTTGTGGTCGAACACCAGAGCACCCGAGGTGAAGGCACCTGCAAACATCCGGCCGCACGAGTTGGCAAGCGTCTGCATCGTGATGTCTGCGCCGGCCAGGACATTGCCGTACCACTCGGCGTAGTTGCCGATCGTGGCCGACGAGCCAGCCTGCCAGAACACGTTCGACGCCTTGGCGCCGTTGGTCAGCACGATTCGCGAATGGGCGGCAGGAGTCGGCGCGCCCGGAGTGGCGGTAATGGCGCTGCCAGCCTGGAAAACGAACACCGCGTTCGGGTCGCCTTTGCCGTCCAGCGTCACATCTCCAGCAATGACGATGGTGGACCCGGAGGTGTAGACCCCCGGCACAAAATAGTTCAGCCCGGTCACTGCAGGGCTGCCCGTGGGCGCACCGATGGAGGTGGTTGCCAGTGTTGTGCCGCCGCCCAGGGAGCCTGCCGCTGGCGGACCGGCCGGCGGGGTAATGGTCAGATAGGTGGCTCGCAACGCGTCAGTCACTGACTTGGCCAACGTCGTGTTTGGGTAGGTCGGGGTGATGACCGTGCCATTGACGCTCGGCGGAACGCCGCCGCACAAGCCGAACGTCCCGCTGCCGCCGACCGGCACCGCGTTGCAGGTGTCAGTCGGGTTGAGCACGACGTCGCCATTGATGAGGGTCGCCGCGGTGTTGGCGACACCGGCTGTAGCCGCGATCGCGAACGAACCTGCAGCACCAAAGCTCACTGGGCTCGGTGCAACCAGAGGCGCCGCCGCTGTTTTAAAGGTCCAAGTGAAGGCGCATGCCGGTGTCGGCGCATTTGGCGTGAAAACGACGGTGTAGTTCGTCGCAGGCAGCAACGCTGCCGACGTAGTAAGCGACGCGACCTTGGTGTTCACGTCGTAGGCCACCAACGCCGGCGTGAGCGGCGGTTGACCGGTCTGCGCGAGCTGGAAGGTGTTGCTGTTGACGGTGGCGCTGTCCACGGTACCGTTAAGGGTCGCCGTGATCCGCTTGCCATTGCCCGCCACGCCGGTTGTGCTCGTTGCCGCCGACTGAGCGCCGTTAGTGGGGTCCGTGACAAGCACAGTCATCTGGCATGTGCCCGGTGCAGGCGCGACGGGCGGTGTGCCCACGGGAGGCGGCACGGCAGAGACGACAGGAGGAACGAGGGCACCTGCAGGCGCTACCAGCACGGCGCTCACGACGTTGGCGCCAAGAATCGGGTCCTGACCACCGCCGCATCCGGCGAGGAGCGCGCCGAAGGTCAGCGAGATCGGCAGGGCTACAGAATGAGAAAAACGTACCTTGAACATGATGCTGCTTCATTGGTCGAACCTGGCAGGACTCTTACGTCGGTTGCCTGATTTCAAGACAAAGGCAGCAAAAGGAGATGTTCAGCGATCCCTACGGAATCGCCTTCACATAGGTCGGATCATGGTTCATGCGGCGCGTGTCTATACGGTTGAATTCGTGTTGTGAGGCACACAACGGCGCTTTCCGCTCGTACTATTGAGCTTTCCGTAAATGATGACATCACCAAAGACCAGCTTGAACCCAGCACGCGGCGATGATCGAGGGACGGTGCTGGGCGCTCTTGAGCTTGTTGCGAGCGGTCGTGTTGAGTTCGTCGAGGTTGGCCGGGCAGAAGTTGGCCAGGGCATGGCGCTTGAGCCATGCCCACAGGTACTCCACCGGGTTGAGGTCGGGCGCGTAGGGCGGCAAGAACGCCATCTGAACTTGGCCGTGGATGGAGTCGAGGTACTCGCGCACCAGCTTGCTGCGATGCGCCTTGAGCCCGTCCCAGATGATCAGAAGTGGCCGCTTCAGGTGCGCACGCAGCGCCTTGAGGAACTCGACGTGCTGCTCTTTCTTGATTGAGCCCTCGTACATCCTGAACAGGCAGTTCGTTCGGCTCAACCCGGCGATCACCGAGATGTGGGTCCAGTTGAAGTGGAACTGAATGATTGGGGTTTGGCCCTTGGGCGCCCAGGTGCGCACTCGCGTGGGTCGCTCGCTCAGGCCCGACTCGTCGATGAAGACGATCAGGCGTTCCTCGCGCTTGGCTTTTTTTTAAGCGCGGGCCAAGTCTTGCGCTTCCAGGTCTGCACGGCGTCCTCGTCACGCTCGATGGCGCGGCGCTCGGGCTTTTGCACCGAAAAGCCCAGTCCGCCCAGGATGCGCCAGATCTGCGTCTGCCCGAACTTGACGCCGTACAGCCGCTCAATGAGCACACCCACGCGCTTGAGCGTCCACAGCTCGGTGCCAAAGCCGTGCGCCGTAGGACTTTGCACCAGCACGCGGCCCAAGGCCTGCAATTGCACCTCGTCCAGGCGCGCAGGACGACCCGGTGCGGGCATCGCACGCAGCGCGTCGATTCCGCCCTCATCGAGGATGGCCTTCCAGGTGTACGCGGTCTGCCGTGCCACACCAACCGCGTGCGCGGCCTCGGCCGGCGTCTTGCCCGCCAGCAGCATCCGGCCCGCTCGAACCCGCCGTCTCACCGCCTCGTCCATCCGCTTTGCCACCATGCGTCACCCCCAATACTTGCCAAGTATCAGTACAACGCATGACTGGTCTAATGGATGTCATTGGTTACGGAAAGATCAATAGGAGACGGCGTCGCACTGCCTCGCGTGCTGATCGCGCGGGCCGCAGGACGCGGCGCCGCTGCGTCATGCGCGCGCCGCCGTCTACGGGGCGGCGGCGAGTTCGGTGACGACCTCGGTCGCCACCTTGGTCATCAACTTGTGGACCGGGCACTTGTCAGCCACGGCCAGCAGCTCCTGGCGCTGCGCCTCGGTCAGCGCACCGCTGATCTCGAGCGTCACGCGCAGGCGGTAAACGCCCTGGCGCTCCTCGCTGTCGTCGCGCTCCACGCTCGCGCGGATGTCCT
>JBDSZM010000277.1:0-2804 GCA_039925165.1 Burkholderiaceae bacterium | reverse complement strand
GGGGCGCTCCGCCGACAACGTCCTCGGCGGCCTCGGCGTCGGCGCGGTGATCACCGCGGTGTGGTGGGTCTCGGGGCGGCTGGGCCATGTGGCCGAGGATCCGAACACGCTGCAGGAAGCGTTCGTCGCCACCAACTCGCAGCGCATGGAGTCGCTGAGCTTCGTCGCCCCGTTCGCCTACACGCTCGACTGGTTCATGTACTTCAGCGACAAGTCGAAGCTGCTGACGATCGGCATCGTCTCGGTATTCGGCATGGTCACAGGCGCTGCACTCGTCGCCCTCGCGACGAGGAGCTTTCGCTGGGAGGGTTTCCGCAATGCCGGCGACACGGGCAACCATCTCGTCGGTGGCGCGTTGATGGGGGTGGGTGGCGTCACCGCGCTCGGGTGCACGGTCGGGCAGGGCCTCTCGGGTGTGTCGACCCTCAGCATCACCAGTTTCGTCGCGATCGCCGCGATCCTCCTGGGGGCGGTGGCGGCGCTGCGTTTCCAGATCTGGCGCGTCGAGCGCGCCGATTGAGCGGTGTGGTGCGCGCGGTGAACGTGTCGTCGGTCGCCTCGGCCCTGTCGTCAGCAGCTGCCGCCGTGCGCGACACGGCTCCGGCGCTCGATGACGTCGACCTCGAGCGCCGCTTCGGCGGATTGCGCCGGCTCTACGGCGATGCGGCCTATGCCCGCATCCGCGCGGCCCACGTGGTCGTCGTCGGCGTCGGTGGCGTCGGCTCCTGGACGGCGGAGGCGCTGGCGCGCAGCGGCATCGGGGCGCTGACGCTGGTCGACCTGGACCACGTCTCCGAATCGAACATCAACCGCCAGGTGCAGGCGCTCGGCGCCACGCTTGGGCAGGCCAAGGTCGAGGCGCTGCGCGCGCGCATTGCCGACATCCACCCGGGCTGCGCCGTCACCGCCGTCGACGCCTTCGTCGAGGACGGCAACTGGCCGGGGCTGCTGCCCGAGCGTCGCCCGGTCGACGCCGTCGTCGACGCTTGCGACCAGGGCCGCGCCAAGGCCGTCCTGGCGGCGTGGGCGCTGGCACCCGGCGCGCCCCCGCTGGTCATCGTCGGCGCTGCCGGCGGCAAGCGCGCCGCGCAGGCTGTTGCCGTCGAGGACCTGGGCCTGCTGACCCACGACCCGATGCTTGCAGCGCTGCGCCAGCGTCTGCGCAAGCACCACGGCGCCGCGCGCACCGGACGGATCGGCCTGGCCTGCGTGTACTCGCGCGAACCGGTCCGCGGACCGCTGCAGGACGCCGGTGCCCCCACCGATAGCGACGGCAGCCTCAACTGCAGCGGCTACGGTTCCAGCGTTGCAGTGACGGCGACCTTCGGCATGGTCGCCGCCGGCCTCGCGCTAGAATCGCTGCTGGCTGCGCAGGGCAGGGTGGGCAATTCCCGGCAGATATAATCGTGGGCTTGCCGGGTTGTTAGCTCAGTTGGTAGAGCAGCGGACTTTTAATCCGTAGGTCGTGGGTTCGAGCCCCGCACAACCCACCATCCAACGACCGGCAACGCAAGACAAGTTTCGGGCTCTTAGCTCAGTTGGTAGAGCAGCGGACTCTTAATCCGTAGGTCGAGTGTTCGAGTCACTCAGGGCCCACCAAAACCTCAAGGGAAAACAGCCACCTGGCGCCTCTGCGCTAAGTGGCTGTTTGTCCGTTGGGGTCCAGTTCCGGGGCGTCGGTGGCGATCGTCCCCAGGTCACAGTCCGCGGTCGGGCGTCGCAGGCGGAGGTTCACGCGGCCGGCGCGAGCCCCTTCTGGCGGCAGAGCAGCACCAGCGTCTCGTAGATCACGTGCGCGCAAAGGTGCGCCGCCATGCCGTTCACGTCCTGGGGCGGGCTGACTGTGTTCACGTCGACCGCGACGATGTTCAGGTCGGTCAGGCACCGCAGAAGGTCGATGCCTTCGCGCGCCGACAGGCCGCCCCACGAGGGCGTGCAGACCCCTGGCGCGCACGAGGGATCGAACACGTCCATATCGAAGCACAGGTACACCGGGTGCGTCCCCACCCGCTGGCGGAAGTCGGCCACGCATCGGGCGAAGCCGGTGCTCAGCAGTTCGTCGATCGACACCGTGCGGTAGCCCAGGCCTTGCGCGCGCGGAACCACGCCGGCGGCGAAGGTAGTGCTGTGCAGGCCGACGTGCATCGACAGCGACGCATCGATCCAGCCTTCCTCCGCGACATGCGTGAACTGGGTGGCCGAGTTGTATTTGTCGGCGGGATCGTACGGATAGGAGTCGGTGTGCGAGTCGATGTGCAGCGCCGCCATCGGGCCGTGCTTCCTGCCGACCGCACGCGCCACCGGGACGGTGATCGACCCGTCGCCGCCGATCGTGATCGGCACCGCGCCCGCGTCGACGATGCGCGCGACAGCCTGCTCGGTCCGCTCGTAGGCGTCGAGGATCTTCCCCGGTGTCAGACGCACGTTCCCACAGTCGACGAGCCCGAGCGGCGCGACGGCATCGAAGTCGGCGTGCGTCGGGTTGAAGCGGCGCATCAGCGCGGACTGCTGACGCACGGCATCGGGCCCGCCTCGGGCGCCAACCCGCATGTTGGTGCCGCAGTCGAACGGGATGCCCAGGATTGCCGCGAGATTGCCCGCCCCCGGGCGGCCATGCGGCACGCCCATGAAGGTCAGCGGGGCGGTGAAGAGTTCGGTGTCTGGAAGGCGGTCCATCGTCATCGCTCCGAGCGCAGGAAATCGTAGGCGACGAGGGTGTGCACCCGCGCCACCGCAAGCAGCTCCTCGACCAGCAGGTGCTCGTCGGGGCCGCCCATGTTGAAGGGCGTGAGGCCGAGCACGAC
>JBDSZM010000276.1:0-4744 GCA_039925165.1 Burkholderiaceae bacterium | reverse complement strand
GCGATACCCATATACAGTGCGGACCCGGCCGAAACCGTGATGGCAGATGATGGCGCTGTTGATGACGCGTGGCCAACAACAGAATTTCCGACGCCGCCGTGGTTGCGGTAAAGTCCCAGATGGTAGCCGTAATACTGGCCGCCGGCCGACGCAACGGAAACGGTGATGCTTGAGTTAGTGGCGCCCACCGCGCCGGTCCAAATGTAGCCCGACGCGTAGCTGGCAATGTCGAGTGACTGCCGGGCCGTGCGGGCATCGTCTGGTACCGCTTCGTCTTCAACCCGCCGGCCGGCGCGCTGGCCAGCGACACGCTGTATGCGCTGTACATCGAGCGCGCCTGCAGCAACGTCGAGGTGGTCTTCAACGGCCAGCGCGTCTTCCACGACGGCAGCATGGTCGAGCCGGTGGCGCGTCACTGCCATTACCCGCGACTGGTGATGCTGCCGGCCGGGCTGTGGCAGACCGAAGGCAACCAGCTCGACGTGCGCGTCGCCGGGCAGGCGGCGCAGCGCACCGCCGGGCGCCAGCGCGGCGCCGGGCTCTCGGCGCTGGTCGTCGGTCCGAGCACACAGCTCGCGCCGATCTATTCGCTGCAGCGCTTCGTCAACATCACCTTGGGGCAGTTCCTCGCGGTGCTGCTGGCGGCGCTCGGCACCTTCATGATCGTGCTCGGCCGGGTCAACCGGCGCGAGCGCTACATCAGCCATTTCGGCTGGCTCTCGCTCGGCTGGGCGCTGCTGTCGGCGCGGGTCTGGCTCGTCTGGTCGCCGCTGCCAGCGCGCGCGGTCGAGATCGGCTTCGCCACCGGACTGGCCGCCCTCACGGCGCTGACCGTGCTGTTCTTCGTCAGCTATGCCGGGCGACCCGGGCGCCGCTGGGCCCCGGCGCTGATCCTGCAGTGTGCGGCGGTGCCGACCAGTCTGTGGCTGCTCGGACCGGCCCTGCTGCAGCGCGGCGCCGACCTGTGGAGCGCCGTGTTCGTGATCGAAGTCGGCATCGCGGCCGGCGACTACCTGCTGCGCGCCCGCACCGCGCAGCCGCGCGATTTCTGGCCGATGTCGGCGTTGCTCGGCTACGCCGCGCTGCTGCTGTCGATGGAGGCGCTGGCCCGCATCGCCGGTTTCGGACCCGGGGCCGCCCAGTGGCTGCACTGGGGTCTGCCGCTGCTGTTCCTGGCGATCGGCATCCGGCTGCTGCAGGTTTTCGCCCGGGCGTTGCACTCGGCCGAGACCGCGCGCCAGACGCTCGAGGCCCGGGTGCGCGAAGTCACGGCCGAGATCGAACGCAACTTCGCGCAGGTCGCCGAACTGCGGGTCGAGCAGGTGACCGAGAAAGAGCGCAAGCGCATCGCCGGCGACCTGCACGACGACCTGGGCGCCAAGCTGCTGACGATCGTCCACACCAGCGAGTCCGAGCGCATCTCGAGCCTGGCGCGCGAGGCGCTCGAGGAGATGCGGCTGTCGGTGCGCGGCCTCACCGGCAAGCCGATGCGGCTGGCCGACGCGCTGGCCGACTGGCGCGCCGAGACCGTGATGCGGCTCGGCCAGGCCGGCATCGAGGCCGACTGGCGCAGTCCGCTCGAGGAGATGGACCACCTGCTGCCGGCGCGCGGCTACGTCCAGACCACACGCATCCTGCGCGAGTCGGTCAGCAACATCATCAAGCACAGCGGCGCCTCGCATTGCAAGGTGCGCTGCGCGATCAGCGACCGGCAGTTCGGCCTCACGGTGCAGGACAACGGGCGCGGCATCGCGACCGAGCTGGAAGGCAAGCTCGACCGCGGCCACGGCATGACGAGCATGAAGCACCGCGCCAAGCAGATGCAGGGCCAGTGCCTGGTCGAGTCGGGTCCGGGTTACGGGACCGTGATCAGGCTCACGCTGCCGCTCTAGCGGCGTGGTCTGCGCCGCCACCAGGCGGCGCGCGCACGGTTAGGATCGGCGGAATGACCGTTTGCGCCGCGCACTGTGGAGGCTGCCCGTGAAGAACATCCTGCTGCTCGAGGACCTGCCGGAGATCCGTGCCTGGCTGAAGGTGCTGGTGCTGCAGGTCTTCCCGGACTCGTTGATCTCCGAGGCGGCGCGCGTGCACGACGCGTTGGCGCTCATCACCCAGGTCAAGTTCGATCTCGCCCTGGTCGATCTCGGCCTGCCCGACGGCTCGGGGGTCGACGTCGTGGCGGCGCTGCGCGAGTCGCAACCCGACGCGCAGTCGGTGGTGGTGACCATCCATGACGACGACGATCACCTTTTCCCCGCCCTGCAGGCCGGCGCCTTCGGTTACCTGCTCAAGGAGCAGGCGCGCGAGCTGATCGCCGAGCAGCTCAACCGGATGAGCCAGGGCGAGCCGCCGCTGTCGCCGTCAATCGCGCGCCGGGTTCTGTCGCACTTCGCGGCGCAGACTCGCAAGCAGGCGCGGCCGCAGAACATGCCGCACGTGAGCCTGACCGACCGCGAAAACGAGGTTCTGCTGCGGGTCGCCAAGGGCTACACGCTGCCCGAAATCGGGGTCCAGCTCAACCTGTCGCGCCACACCATTGCCGACTATGTGAAGCAGATCTACCGCAAGCTCAACGTGAGCTCGCGCGCCGAGGCCGCGCTCGAGGCCCAGCGGCTCGGCCTGTTCGGCCACAACTGAACTGATGGTGCCCCCGGCCGCGCAACCGCGGCCACCCCCCGCGGGGTGCGGGGCCGCCCGGGCGCGGCCCGGCGCCGGCCCCGACCGCGCCTCCGATAATCAACCCATGATCGGACGCCTCAGCGGCTTGCTCGCCGAAAAATCGCCCCCGCAACTGCTGGTCGACGTGGCCGGCGTCGGCTATGAGGTCGACGTGCCGATGAGCACCTTCTACAACCTGCCCGGGCTCGGCGAACGGGTCGTGCTGCTGACGCATTTCGTGGTCCGCGAGGACGCGCAACTGCTGTTCGGCTTTCTCACCCACGACGAGCGGTCGACCTTCCGCCAGCTGGTCAAGATCTCCGGCGTGGGCCCGCGGCTGGCGCTGTCGATCCTGTCCGGCCTCAGCGTTGCCGAACTGGCCCAGACCGTTGCACGGCAGGACAGCGGCCGGCTGGTCAAGGTGCCGGGCATCGGCAAGAAGACCGCCGAGCGGCTGCTGCTCGAGCTCAAGGGCAAGCTCGGCGATGCGCTGGCAGCGCCGGCCAGCGTCGCCAGCGACGCCCAGGCCGACATCCTGCAGGCGCTGCTCGCCCTCGGCTACAGCGATCGCGAGGCCGCCGCGGCCTTGAAGGCACTGCCCACCGAGGTGGGCGTGAGCGACGGGATCAAGCTCGCCTTGAAGGCGCTGGCGCGCTAGCGACGGTCCGGCGCTCGGTGCCCGTGGCGCCGTCGCTGCACAGCGGCCTGCTCAGTGCTTGGTGTGGTCGTGGGCGGCCGGCGCGGCGGCAGAGTCGGCCTCGACATTGACCGTCACGACCACGCTGCCGGCGCGCTCGAAACTCAGGGTCAGCGGAAATTTCTGGCCCGCCTTCAGCGGCGCCTTGAGGCCGGTCAGCATCAGGTGCACGCCGCCGGGCTCGAGCGTCACGGTCTGGCCGGGCACGAGGTCGATCGCGGCGAGCTCGCGCATCCGCATCACGTTGCCGTCCATGCTCATGCTGTGCAGTTCGACCGCCGCCGCGGCCGGCGTGGTCGCCGACACCAGGCGCTCCGGCCCGCCCGCGGTCACCAGGCTGAGGTAGGCGCCGCCGATCGGCTGGCCCGGCGCGGTCGGGCGCGCATAGGGATGGCCGATCGAGATCGGGCCCAGCTTGAATGCATGGGCCGTCGCGCTGGGCGCGACCAGCGCGGCGGCGGCGACCACGAGGGCGGCGGCGAGGATGGCGTGGGGTGTCATGGTCAACGGCGGCAAGCGGGTGGGTTCGAGGGTGGACCGGCGCCGCATCTTAGATTCCAGCGCAGGTCGGCGCCGTGGGTGCGCTGGGGGTGCGGATGAAACGCGGGAGGTCCGGTCGTTCGGATTGTCGACCCCCCCGGGCTCGCCTTCGGTGCGGCCCCGTGGCTGCCAGCGCCCGAGCCGGGCGTCCCGGTGCATCCGCGCCTGCGCAGCGCGCTCGGCCCTGCCGCGCGGCGCCGGATAATGCGGCATGGCGATCCAGACCGATGTGTTCGAGCCGCGGCGGCGCGACCCCGCGGTGGCGGCAACGTCCGACCCGCGGGTCGTCAGCGCGGTGCCGGCATCGCCCAACGAAGAGGCGGTCGAACGCGCGCTGCGACCCAAGGGCCTGGCCGAATATGTCGGCCAGACCAAGGCCCGCGAGCAGCTCGAGATCTTCATCGGTGCGGCGAAGAAGCGCGGCGAGGCGATGGACCACGTGCTGCTGTTCGGCCCGCCGGGCCTGGGCAAGACGACGCTGTCGCACATCATCGCCAACGAGCTGGGCGTGAACCTGCGCCAGACCTCGGGCCCGGTGCTCGAGAAGCCCAAGGACCTGGCGGCGATCCTCACCAACCTCGAGCGCAACGACGTGCTCTTCATCGACGAGATCCACCGGCTGAGCCCGGTGGTCGAGGAGATCCTCTACCCGGCGCTCGAGGACTACCAGATCGACATCATGATCGGCGAGGGCCCGGCGGCGCGCTCGATCAAGCTCGACTTGCAGCCCTTCACGCTCGTTGGCGCGACGACCCGCGCGGGCATGCTGACCAACCCGCTGCGCGACCGCTTCGGCATCGTGACCCGGCTCGAGTTCTATACGCCGGACGAGCTGGCGCGCATCGTCAC
>JBDSZM010000275.1:0-2913 GCA_039925165.1 Burkholderiaceae bacterium | reverse complement strand
GGTCCATGCTCGTCGGCGCTGCGGGTACGGCCTATCGAACCCGCAGGCCGGGCGCCGCGCCCTCGTCAGGCTCGAGCAGGAACAGCCCGGGGTTCGCCTTGCCATCGGCCTGCGAGGCCGCCAGCACCATGCCTTCGCTGACGCCGAATTTCATCTTGCGTGGCGCGAGGTTGGCGACCATGACGGTGAACTTGCCGATCAGGTCCGCGGGCCGGTAGGCCGCCGCAATGCCGCTGAGCACGCTGCGGTGCCGGCCCTCGCCGACGTCGAGCGTCAGGCGCAGCAGCTTGGTGCTGCCCTCGACCGCCGAGCATTCGACGATGCGCGCGATCCGCAGATCGACCTTGGCGAAATCGTCGATGCCGATCTGCTCGGCGACAGCCTCGCCGCCGGGCGGCGGCAGCGCGATCACGTCGGGTGCGAAGAGCGCATCGAGCAGCTTCGGATCGACCCGCTGCATCAGGTGCTCGTAGGCGCCGATGGCGTGTGCGCCCAGGTTACGCTCGGCGTCCGCGAAGCGCAGCGGCCCGATGCGCAGGAAGGCCTCGACGCGCTCGGCCAGCTCCGGCAGCACCGGCTTCAGGTACAGCGTGAGCAGACGGAAGGCCTCGATGCACACGGTGCAGACGTCGTGCAGGACGGCGTCCTGACCTGCCTGCTTGGCAAGCTCCCAGGGCTTGTTGCGGTCGACGTACTCGTTCACTCGGTCGGCCAGCAGCATCACCTCGCGCAGTGCCTTGCCGAACTCGCGCTCTTCGTACAGGCGCTCGACCTCGGCGCGGTGGGCGCGCAGCCCCTCGATCAGCGCGTTGCCCTCGACGCCGACGTCGCCGCTGAGCCGGCCGCCGAAGCGCTTGGTGAGGAAGCCCGCCGCGCGGCTCGCGATATTGATGTACTTGCCGACCAGGTCGGAGTTGATGCGGGCGATGAAATCGTCCGGGTTGAACTCGATGTCTTCGACCTTCGAATTCAGCTTGGCGGCGATGTAGTAGCGCAGCCACTGCGCGTCCAGGCCCAGCTCGAGGTAGCGCAGCGGTGAGATCCCGGTGCCGCGGCTCTTGCTCATCTTGTCGCCGCCGACCGTGATGAATCCGTGCACGAAGATGCGGTCCGGTGTCTTGCGCCCGCTGAAGTGCAGCATCGCCGGCCAGAACAGGGTGTGGAAGGTGACGATGTCCTTGCCGATGAAGTGAATCTGCTCGACCGCGGGATCGGCCAGGTAGGCCTCGAAGTCGCCCCCGTCGCTTTCGAGCAGGTGCTTGAGCGACGCGAGATAGCCGACCGGCGCGTCGAGCCAGACATAGAAGTACTTGCCCGGCGCATCCGGGATCTCGATTCCGAAGTAGGGCGCGTCGCGGCTGATGTCCCAGTCGGCCAGACCGCCGTGGCCGAGTTCGTCGACCGCGAACCATTCCTTGGTCTTGTTCAGCACTTCGGTCTGCAGACGGCCCGGCTCGTGCGTCCAGTCCTTCAAGAAGTCGACGCAGCGCGAGGCCGAGAGCTGGAAGAAATAGTGCTCGCTGCTTCTCAGGACCGGCGCCGCGCCCGAGAGGGTCGAGGTCGGGTTCTTCAGGTCGGTCGGTGCATAGACTGCGCCGCAGACCTCGCAGTTGTCTCCGTACTGGTCCTTGGCACCGCAGCGCGGGCATTCGCCCTTGATATAGCGGTCGGGCAGGAACATGCCCTGCACCGGGTCGTAGAACTGCTCGATGCTGCGCACCGCGATCAGCCCCTGCTTGCGCAGCGTGAGGTAGATCGATCGCGCGAGCTCGTGGTTCTCGGGCGCGTCGGTCGAGTGCCACTGGTCGAAGGCGATCTGGAAGCCGTCGAGGTAGCGCTGCCGGCCGGCAGCGACCTGCGCGACGAAGGCCTGCGGCGTCATGCCGGCCTTCTGCGCCGAGATCATGATCGGCGCGCCGTGGGCGTCGTCGGCGCAGACGAACTTCACGTCGTGACCGCACATGCGCTGGAACCGGACCCAGATATCGGCCTGGATGTATTCCATCATGTGGCCGATGTGGAACGGCCCGTTGGCGTAGGGCAGGGCGGTGGTGACGAAGAGCTTGCGGGTCATGCGCTGATTCTATGGAGGCCCGGCAAGTGCGCCGCGACGGCGGGCGCGCCCGGCGCCTGACGATCGCGCAGGGCGACCGCCTGCGCGACGGCCTCGTGAGGGCCGGCAACCCGCCCGAGTGGCGGGTCTGCGGCGACGCAGGCCACGGCCGTCACGCGTCGAGACCCGCTCGCGATCTGGCGCCGGGCCGAAGTCTTCCTGGCAAAGCACCTCAAGCCGTAGCGGCATAGGGCTGCGCTAGACTCTTTCGCCCCTGCCACCGACCTGCGTCCCCGCACCATGCCTGTTGTTGAAGCCGCCCTGCTCGACGCCCTCAAGACGGTCGTCGACCCGAACACCGGCAAGGATTTCGTCACCACCCGGCAGCTGAAGAACCTGCGCATCGAAGGCGGCGACGTCGCGTTCGACGCCGAGCTCGGCTATCCCGCCAAGAGCCAGATCGCCAGCTTGCGCAAGGCGTTGATCGCGGCGGCGCGCAGCGTCACCGGGGTGCAGAACGTGAGCGTCAACCTGGCGACCAAGGTGACGTCGCACGCGGTGCAGCGCGGCGTGCAGTTGCTGCCGAACGTGAAGAACATCGTCGCGGTCGCTTCAGGCAAGGGCGGCGTGGGCAAGAGCACCACCGCCGTCAATCTGGCGCTCGCGCTCGCCGCCGAAGGCGCGTCGGTCGGCATCCTCGACGCCGACATCTACGGCCCGAGCCAGCCGATGATGATGGGCATCGAGGGCCGGCCCGAGAGCGCCGACGGCAAGACCATGGAGCCGATGGAGAACTACGGCGTCCAGGTGATGTCGATCGGCTTTCTGGTCGATGCAGACAACCCGATGATCTGGCGTGG
>JBDSZM010000274.1:0-4430 GCA_039925165.1 Burkholderiaceae bacterium | reverse complement strand
CAGCACACCGCCGCCACGACGAGGGCGATGCCCAGGCCGGGGCGTCGGGCGCTCACCCGACCGCTCAGGCGGGGTGCTGGACGCGGTCGGCCAGCGCTTCCCACACCGGCGCCAGGCGCGGCGACAGGGGTGGCAGGCTGCCCAGGTCCATGTGGCTTTCGCCCGGGCCGTGGAAGTCGCTGCCGCGCGAGGCGAGCAGGTCGAACTCGAGCGCGGTCTCGGTGTAGCGGACGGCGTCGGCGCTGCTGTGGCTGCCGGTCACGACCTCGACCCCGCGCCCGCCGTGCTGCTTGAACTCGCTGAAGAAGGCGTACTCCTCGGTCGGCGTGAACTTGTAGCGCGCCGGGTGGGCAATCACGGCGATGCCCCCCGCTGCGGTGATCCAGGTGACCGCATTGCACAGCGTGGCCCAGCGGTGCGCCACGAAACCCGGCTTGCCCTCGACCAGGAAGCGCCGGAAGACCTCCGCGGTATCGCCACACACGCCCGACTCCACCAGATGGCGTGCGAAGTGGGTGCGCGAGATCAGCTCGGGGTTGCCCACGTATTTGAGCGCGCCGTCGTAGGCGCCCGCGATGCCGACCTGCGCCAGTCCGTCGCTCATCTCCTGGGCGCGCTCGCGGCGTCCGCCGCGGGTGGCGGCCAGGCCGGCCTGCAGCGCGGCGTCGTCGGCATCGAAACCCAGGCCGACGATGTGGACCGTGGTGCTGGCAAAGGTGACCGAGATCTCGGTGCCGGTCAGGTAGGGCAGACCGAGCGCCCGGGCCGCATCGCGTGCGCGCTGCTGGCCGCCGATCTCGTCGTGGTCGGTCAGCGCCCACAGGTCGACGCCGTTTGCGTGGGCGCGCGCCGCCAGCACCTCAGGCTGCAGGGTGCCGTCGGAGACGGCTGAGTGGCAATGCAGGTCGGCGTTGAGGGACTTCACGCCGGCATTCTAGTTTTCCGGCCCCGGTGCTGCCGCGAGAGCACCCGTGTGCGACCGTCGCTCGGACACCGACGCGGTCGGTTCACTCGATCGCCTCGATCACCATCTGAACGCGTTCGCGCCCGTTGTAGGTGTCCAGGCTCAGCCGGTACGCGAGCCGCGCCTGCGCCGCGACCGGTTCGGTGCGGTTGAACCAGATCGCATCGCGCAGCACGCCGGCGTGGCGCAGCGTGAGCTTGAGGTGTTTCTCGCCGACGATGCGCTGCGCGACGATCTCGACCGTGTCGCAGAAGACCGGCGCCTCGAAGGCCTGGCCCCAGACCACGGCGTCGAGCGCCTGCACCATCGCCGGGGTGAAGTGTTCGGCCGCCAACGGCCCGTCGCACAGCAGCGTGCGCGACAGCGTGGCCGGCGCCAACCACTCGAGCGCGACGGCGCGCAGGGCAGTGTCGAAGGTCGCGAAGCCGAGTTCGGCCAGGGTGCAGCCGGCCGCCATCGCATGCCCGCCGAAGCGCAGCAGCAGGCCCGGGTGGCGCTTGGCGACCAGGTCGAGCGCATCGCGCAGGTGAAAGCCCGGGATCGAGCGACCCGAGCCCTTGAGCAGCCCGTCCTGACCGCGCGCGAAGACAAAGGTCGGACGGTGCAGGCTGTCCTTCAGGCGCGAGGCGACGATGCCGACCACGCCCTCGTGGAAAGCCGGGTCGTAGATCGCCAGCGCCGAGGGCGTCGCGGCGAGCGCACCGTCCTGGGCCTGCAGCAAGGCGGCGAGCATCGCCTCGGCCTGCTCGCGCATGCCGGCCTCGACGTCACGCCGTTCGCGATTGATGGCGTCGAGCGTGCGTGCCAGTTCGGCGGCGCGCGCCGGGTCGTCGGTCAGCAGGCACTCGATGCCCAGCGTCAGGTCGGCCAGTCGGCCCGCCGCATTGATGCGTGGGCCGAGGGCAAAGCCGAAGTCGAACGCGCCGGCACGCGCCGGGTCGCGGCCCGCCGCGGCGAACAGCGCCGCCACGCCGGCGTGCATGCGCCCGGCGCGGATCCGCTTCAGGCCCTGCGCCACCAGCCGGCGGTTGTTGGCGTCAAGCCGCACCACGTCGGCCACGGTGCCGAGCGCAACCAGGTCGAGCAAGGTGTCGAGGCGCGGCTGCACGGCCGCGTCGGCGCCCCACGCGCCGCGGGCGCGCAGCTCGGCGCGGGTCGCGAGCAGGACGTAGAACATCACGCCGACGCCGGCCAGGTGCTTGCTCGCGAAGCCGCAGTCGGGTTGGTTCGGATTCACGATCACGTTGGCATCCGGCAGCACGATGCGGTCGCCGACGAGCGCCGGCAGGTGGTGGTCGGTCACCAACACCGCCAGGCCGTGACGGCGCGCGTGCGCCACGCCCTCCAGGCTGGCGATGCCGTTGTCCACCGTCACCAGCAGGTCGGGCCGCCGGGCCAGCGCCAGGTCGACGATGGTCGGTGTGAGGCCGTAGCCGTGCAGCGCGCGGTCGGGCACCACGTAGTGAAGCGCGTCGGGTGCGGCGCCGAGCAGCCGCAGCCCGCGCAGCGCGACGGCGCAGGCGGTCGCGCCGTCGCAGTCGTAGTCGGCCACGATGCACACGCGCTGCCGGTGCTGGATGGCATCCGCCAGCAGCCGCGCCGCGGCGTCGATGCAGGCCAGGCCGGCAGGCGGCAGCAGGCGCGCCAGGCCGTCGTCGAGTTCGGCCGGATCGCGCAGACCGCGCCCGGCGTACAGGCGCGCCAGCAGCGGGTGCACGCCGGCCTGCTCGAGCGCCCACACCACGCGCGGCGGCGCGTCGCGCAGCGTGATGGAGGGCGCGTGGCGCGGGGCGATCACAGCGCCTCCAGCAGGCTGGCGACCGACGGCGCCGACCAGCGTCGGGTGAGGCGGCGCAAGAGCGGTCGCGGCAGCGGCTCGTGGCGTTGCGCGGCGCGCTCGCCGCACAAGGTCAACGTCACCGCCTCGCCCGACGCGGCCCGCTTCAGCAATGCCGCGAGCGGTCCCGCATCGAGTGCGCGCCACGCCTCGGCCCAGCCGGCCCAATCCTGCGTGAGCAGCGGTTCGCGCAAGGCGGCATCGACCTGCAGCGCCGCCGGGTCGGCCGGTTGAGCGCGACCGCAGCCGCTCAGCCAGAACGAGTTGACCGTCAGCGCGCCGCAAGCCTCGCGCCGCTCGTTCACCGGGTGCGGATAAAGCTGCATCTGGACCTCGCTCTGCAAGCGGCGCAGCACGCGCGACGGACCGTGCTGCCGCATGCCGGCGAGCCAGCGCTCGACGTTGCGGCCGATCACGCGGTCGAGCGAAGCGCAGGGCAGGTCGGCCAGGCTCTCGTGCGCCGCGTACCAGCGCAGCGGCGCGCCCCAGGCGAGGCTGTAGCCCTCGCTCTCGAAGAGCGGGCGCACCGCCTCGAAGAGGGCGCGCGACTCGTCTTCCGAGAGCCCGAGTTGTCGCGGGTCGGACAGCGTCACGTTCGTGCGACCGAGCAGCCAGTGGGCCGGTGTCAGCAGTCCCCAGGCGCGGTCGTCGACATCGATGCCGTCGGCCTGCGCCGCCCGCGCCGCGTAGGGCAGGGCACCGTCGCCGCCGTGCCAGCCCCAGGCCCGCGCCAGCGCGCGCTCGTGCGGAGGGCTCAGCGTGTCGGGCTCGCCGGCGTCGCGCTCGGTCGGCGTCAAACGCGCCAGCAAACGCGTCAGATGCGGCAGGGAGAGGTCACGCAGCACGTGCGACGCCGCTTCGGAGGTATCGGCGGCAAACGGGATCAGCAGGTGCATCCGGGCGATTATCTTGGGCCGTCGATCAGGACCCGCCGTCGCGGCAACCGGGTCAGATGCCGAACACCTTGAGCAGCGTATCGGAGAGGCCGGTCCAGCCCTTGCCGAAGACCAGGCTGTGCGGCGCGCCGGCGCCCGGCATCTCCTCGTAGGCGATGCTGCCGGCGCCGTGGAAGCGGTCGTTCAGCAGGTCCTGCCGTCCGAGCAGATAGGCCGGGAACGAGTCGCAGCGCGTGCTCGACCGGTCGAGGCCGGCCGACCAGCCGAGCACGCCGGCCTGGTTGACGACCCGGTCCAGGGTCCGCCCCGGCGCGGGCGCTTCGGCGATCACGCCGCGCGAGCCCTTGAGCACCAGCCGCCCGGGCCCGTGGAACACGAGGTAGCGGAACTGCAGGTCGAGCCAGGCGTGCAGGCTGAGGAAACGCCAGTGGCTCGTGATGCGGATCGGTTGGTCGACGCGCTGGACCAGGCCGGCCAGGCCGCGCGGGCGCAGCACGAAGGCCGAGCCGCCCGGCAGCTCGAGCAGCGCCAGCTCGATCAGGTCCTGCCGGGTCGACGACAGCTTCACGTCCTCCTGCCCGCTGCCGGGCAGCACCCGCTGGATCAGCGCCATGTCGGCCGCGAGGCTGGTGTACGGCCGCGTCGGGTCGAGCCACAGCACGGTCGAGGTGCGGTTCGCGTGGTCGCGCGTCTGCACGTAATCGGCGTGCACCCGCAGTTCCTCGCCCGGCGC
>JBDSZM010000273.1:0-8053 GCA_039925165.1 Burkholderiaceae bacterium | reverse complement strand
TGCTGCGCGACTTCCCGTCGCGCAAGATCACGACCGAGCACGGCAGCCTGCCGCAGGGCCTGACCGTGCGCCTGGCACTGCATCGCCAGCTCGCGACCGGCGAGCTCGACCTGGGCGAGGCCGCGCGTTTCTTTCCGAGCGACGCGGCCCTGGCACGCTGGCGCGCCAGTGCGCGCGCCGGCCGCGCCGACATCGTCTACGAATGATCGACCGGAGGATGGCGTGACGACCGGGCGGCGCGTCGACGGCAACATACCGCTGGCCGGCTTCGTGCTCGACCCGATGCGGCGCGAACTGCGCGACGCGGCCGGCGCCGTCGTGCAGCTTCGCCCCCAGTCGATGGCCGTGCTCCTGCATCTGGCGAGTCGCATCGGCGAGGCGGTCGACAAGGACGAACTGATGCACGCGGTCTGGCGCGAAGTGGTTGTTACCGAAGACAGCCTGGTCAAATGCATCGGCGAAATCCGCCGCGCGCTCGGCGACACCGGGCACCGCATCGTTCGCACCGAGCCCAAGCGCGGCTACCGGTTGATCGCCGAGGCCGAAGCCGTCGCGCCCGGCGAGCCCGACTTCGTGCAGGACATCCGCTACTGCACGACCGCCGACGGCGTATCTATCGCGTGGGCTGGCAGCGGCCAGGGCCTGCCGATGGTTCGCGCTGCGCACTGGATGACGCACCTCGACTGGGATTGGCGCAGCGACGTCTTCGGACCGCGCCTGCGCGCCCTGTCGCGCCGGTTCCGGCTGGTGCGCTACGACGGGCGCAGCTACGGCCTGTCGGAATCGGATGTGCTGCCGGCGACGCTCGACCAGGCGGTGCTCGATCTGGAGGCAGTGGTCGATGCGGCCGGCCTGGAGCGCTTCGCGCTGTTCGGTCCTTCCAGCGGCGCGGCCATCGCGATCCGCTATGCGGCACTGCACCCCGAGCGGGTGGCGCGGCTCGTCACGCTGGGCGGCTTTGCTCGCGGCACCCAGCGCCGCGGTGCGCAGGCCTGGCCAGCGGCGCGTTTCGACGCCTTTCTCAAACTGATCGAGGACGGCTGGGGCCAGGACAACGACGCCTTCCGCCAGATGATCACATCGATGCTGTGGCCGGGCGCCAGCATCGAGCAGATGCACTCGTTCAACCAGTTGCAGCGCGTCGCATCGTCGCCGCGGTCGGCTGCATTGCTGATGCGCCGGATCAACGAGGCCGATGCCAGCGCCGACCTGCCGCGGGTGCGCTGCCCGACGCTGGTTCTGCACAGCCCGCTCGACGCCCGCGTGCCGTTCGACGAGGCGCGCTTGATCGCAGCGTCGATCCCAGGCGCTCGGCTCGAGCCGTTCGACAGCCCGAACCATTCGCCGATGCCCGACGAGCCCGCTTACGCCCAGGTTCTGCATGCGATCGAGGCGTTCGTTGCGGGCGCCTGCGAGCCGGCAGCCGCAGCGAAATTGCGCATCGTCGGACGCTGACCAACGGCGGTCGGAAAGTGTCGGCCGATGTCGGTCGGCGGTCGGGACGCCAAGCGTGCCGTCGGCCTACGCTGGCCCGCACTGCTCGAGGAGATCGCCATGCTGCCGAAGCTGTCGCGCCGTGTCCTTGCCGTTGGTTGCTGCGCCGTTCTGACGGCTTGCGCCGCGGTCCCGGACCCGCCGCCACCCGCGCCACGCCCGGCGCTGATCACCGGCGCGACGGCCACCCCGCGCACATGGCAACTGGCGCCCGAGGTCAAGGCGCTCGCGGCGAACGGGTATGAGATGGCCTACCTCGAGCGCGGAAGCGGAACCCCCGTGGTTCTGGTGCATGGGTCGCTGTCCGACTATCGCAGCTGGTCGAATCAGATCGACGTTCTGGCGGCTCGGCACAAGGTGATCGCGATCAGCCTGCGCCACCACTACCCCGAGCGCTGGGACGGACGGTCCGATGACTTCACGCTGGCGCAGCACGCCGACGATCTGGCCGAATTCATTCGCCGGCTCGACCTCGGCAAGGTGCATGTGGTCGGCCATTCGCGCGGTGCGGCGGTTGTCTTGAGCATGGCGACTCGTCATCCGGACCTGCTCAGGTCGATGGTGCTCGCCGAGCCTCAGGCGATCGACGGATTGATTCCGGTGGCGCCCGATGCCGCACAGGCTGCCCAACAGCGCCGAGCTGCGATCGGCGCCGCGTTGAGTCACTACGCGAATGCCCGGGTCGATTCAGGGCTCGAACACTTCATCGAATTTGTCGGCGGCGCCGGCGCCTGGAAAGCCGCTGCCGAGCCCCAGAGACAGGTCTGGCGCGATAACGCGCGGTCGATCCAGAGCCTGATCGCAGACTCCGCCGAGCCGATCACCTGCGGCGAGTTGTCGCAGACCCGGGTTCCCGCTTTGCTGGTGGCCGCAGAGAAAAGCCCACCGATCTATCGAGTCATGCTCGACGCCGTTCGTCGATGTCTGCCGGTGAACGAATCGGTCACGATTTCAAATGCCGGCCACTCGATGCACCGCCTCAATCCGCCGGCATTCAATGCGGCGGTGCTGGGTTTTATGGCGAAGCATTGACACCCTGGCCGCGACTTGGCCCGTGCGACGGGCTTGAAGCCCCTTGACGCGCAGGGCCTTCGCCTATCATCGCGCGAACACGGCGCACTGCCGGGCGAGGCGCAATGGCGGACCACAAGACGGGACTCGTGCTCACCGGCGGAGGCGCCCGGGCGGCCTACCAGGTCGGCGTCCTGAAGGCGGTGGCCAAGATCAAGCGCGACTGCGGCGCACCGACCACGAATCCGTTCCCGGTCATCGTCGGCACCTCGGCCGGTGCCATCAACGCCGCGGCGCTGGCGTGCCGCACCGACGACTTCGACGCCGCGGTGGCGCGGCTGGCCGAGGTGTGGGAGAACTTCAAGGCCGAGCAGGTCTATCGCACCGACTCGATCGGCGTCATCCGCAGCGGCGCGCGCTGGCTCACGATGATGTCGATCGGCTGGCTGATCGCTCGCTGGTCGCGCGCGCGGCCGCGCTCGTTGCTGGACAACCGACCACTCGAATCGCTGCTCGCCAGCCTGGTCAGCACCGCGCACCTGCGCAAGATGATGCGCGACGGCCACCTCGAGGCCCTGGCGGTCACTGCCTCGAGCTACGGCTCGGGCCTGCACGTCACCTTCTACGACGCCGTGACCGACCTCGTGCCGTGGACCCGCTCGCAGCGCATCGCGGTGCGCGACGAGATCACGGTCGCGCACCTGCTAGCCTCGTCGGCGATTCCGTTCGTCTTTCCGGCGGTGGCGCTCACCGTCGACGGCCGCATCGAATACTGCGGCGACGGCTCGATGCGCCAGGCCGCACCGATCTCGCCGGCCGTGCACCTGGGCGCCGAGCGCATCCTGGTGGTGGGTGCCGGGCGCATGCACGAGCCGCCCGGCGAGCGCGCGTCGAGCAGCGACTATCCCAACCTGGCACAGATCGCCGGCCACGCACTGTCCAACATCTTCCTGGATGCGCTGGCGGTCGACGTCGAGCGGTTGCAGCGCATCAACAACACGCTCGCGCTGCTGACGGACGAGGCACGCGCTTCCACCGCGCTGCGGCCGATCGAGGTGCTGGTGATCGCGCCGAGCCAGCGCCTGGACGATATCGCCGGCAAGCACCTGCAGGCGCTGCCGGCGCCGATCCGCGCCATGCTGCGCGGCATCGGCGTGTCGGGCGAGGGCGACGACGCGCGCGGCGCGGCGCTGGCGAGCTATCTGCTCTTCGAGGCGCCGTATACCCGCGAGCTGATCGCGCTCGGCGAGGCCGACACCTACGCCCGGCGCGACGCCGTGGTCGGTTTCTTCGGCTGGGAGCGCCGCGCCAAGCCGCGCACGGCGGCGCCTCCGGCCCCGACCCAGACCACCGAACTGGAATGAACGGCGCCCCGCGGGTGCGGGGCGCTGGTGCATGTACGACGCGCTCGGGATACGAAGTCGTCGAGGGTCGCACCCGCCGGTGTGCGGGAAGCAGACCCGGTTCGTCGCTTACTTCTTGGCCGGCTCGGAGGCCTTGGCAGCGCCCATGCGGGCACTCGACGAGGCGGCCGCGGCGGGCGCCTTCATCGCGGTGTCCGCCTTGGCATCGGTTGCCTTCTTCGCCGGCATGGCGGCCGGCGCCGCGGGCGTGGCCGGGGTGGCGGGCGTGGCGGGCGTGGCGGGCGTGGCGGGCGTGGCGGCCTTGGGGGTGTCGGCCGCCTTCACCATCTTGGCGTCGTCCTTCTTCGCCTTCGCGTCGGCCTTCATCATCTTGGCCTGGTCCTTCTTGGCGGCGGCCTCGGCCTTCATCTCGGCCTTGCTCGTCTTTGCATCGGCCTTGCCTGCAGGCGCCATGGCAGTGGCCTTGTAGGTCGCGCCGTTCACGGTCAAGCCGTCGGACGACAGCTTGCCGGCATTGCCGTCGCCGACGCCCTTGACGCGCTCGACCAGGTCGCCCCAGTCCTTGAACGCCGCCTTCTTGCGCTCGTCCATGATCTTGGTGGCGATGCCGGGGCCGACGCCCTTGATCGACTCGAGCTCGGCCTGGGTGGCCTTGTTGACATCGACCGACGCCGCGAAGGCGGTCGCCACGAACAGACCGAGCGCGGCGGCAATGAGTTGCTTGAGCATATTGATTCCCCTGTTTGATAGACCCGCCGACCGGACGGCGGGGTGACTCTCTGGCCACCGACGATCGGGGCGAGGCGGTCATTCAACGCCGGCGCCATGGACCGGTTGACGACCCATGCGGGGGTGTGGCAAAAAACGTCAGGTGCTGCGGTCCAGCCACTCGCGCAGATGGCGCCCCAGGCCGAGCCCGAGCCGTGCCGCCGGTCCGGACGCATGACGCTGCTCGAAGGTGCGCCGGTGCCAGGCGCTGCCCACCAGGTGCGGCGCCCGCTCCGCGACCCACTTCAGGCAGTGCGCTCGCATCCGCTCGGCTTCCTGGGCCGCGGTGAGGCCGTTGGCATAGACCTTCTGCCCGCTGCTGATCGGCCGCAGATGGCTCGCCTGCACCGCGTCGACGATGGCGGTGTTCGGCATCGCCATCAGCTGCTGCAAGGTCGGAACGAGGTATTTGTCGATGCCCCACGACGACACGTTGCCCGCGTAGTGCGGCGCGCCGGCCAGAAAGAGCTGGCCGCGGTAGAACGGCATCATCACCTCGACCCAGGGCACCGGGTGCGACAGGCGATGCGATCGGTGCAGGGTCCAGCGGTGCGAGTAGATGCTGTCATGGCGCAGCGCCGGCGAAAAGACATCGAGCCCGGTGCAACGCGCGATGTGCAGCGCCTGGTTGATGCCGGTCACATCGAGCATCACGTCGTCGTCGATCAGGGCCACGTACTCGGGCACGCTGTCGCGCGCCGCAAGCCACTGCGCGAGCAGCGTGTAGATCTCGCCCTTGCATTCGGTCGCGGCGCCGATCAGCTGACCGCCCATGGCGCGCCACCGCGCAGGTCCGGCGGGGTGACGGCCCGAATAGTCGAACAGCACCAGCTCGAACTCCGGCGCCGCATCCTGATGCAGCAGGCGCAGCGGCGTGTCCGCCCCGTCCCACGAGCACAGCACCAGCGGTCGGCCAATCGCGCGGCTGGCAGGCAGGTTCACGGGCGGTTGGCGCGCTGGTTGGCGAGCGTGTAGCGCAGCTTGAAGACGAATTTGCGCCAGCGCTGCTCGAGACCGGTGCGGCCGGCGCGCGCGCCGATCGAGCTGCTCGCCTCGATCGGCGCGAGTCCGATCGCTGCCGGCATCACGCCGCGCATGACCAGCGCGTTCTCCCACCACTGGCGCAGGTCGACGTCGATCGGGCGGGCGTAGGGGCGCCGCGTCGCGAGCAGCTTGTGCGCGCCGCGGCGGCTCACCACATAGCCGGCGGTCAGGCTCGGTACCCGCCGAAAGCGTACGAGCTCGAACCCGGCCGCCAGCGGCCAGCGTTCGCGTGGGCGTTCGTGGCCGCGGCCGATCAGCTTGACCATGTCCCAGCCGGGAGGCAGGGCAGCAATCGCGTTGATGACCGCGACGAAGCCAGGCTCGGGAAGCACGTCGTCCTCCAGCACCACCAGCGCCGCCGCGGCGGAGTCGAGCAGGCCCTGCCAGCAGGCCAGGTGGCTCGCATAGCAGCCTTTCTCGCCGTCGACGAGGGGTCGGAAGTAGCTCTTGGCGTTCAGTTCGGTGCTGTAGTGCGCCGCCTGCTCGGGCGCTGATAGCCGGGTCCAGCGCACCCCCGACTGGCGCTGCGGGTGCACGCCGATCGCGTCGAAGGCGGCGACGAGTGCGTCGCGCCGGGCGGCGTCCTCGTCGAGGTTGATGTAGGCGATGGGTAACGCGAGTCGTGATGGCGCCGGGGCCGGCGTTGCGTCGGGCCGCGCGCCGACGATCTCGACGCTCATGCGGATCGGCAGGCTCACGCGACCGCCTGCACCGCGACGGGGTCACCCGCGACGATCGATCGGAACAGGGCGTCGTAGCGATCGAGCATGCGGTCGCGTCCGCGCAGCGCCCAGGCATCGAGCCGGCCGGCCTCGGCCAGGCGGGCGGCGTTGACAGGGTCGCGCAGCAGGCGTTCGATCGCATCGGCCAGCGCGACCGGATCGCCTTCGGGCACGAGCAGGCCGGTCTCGCCGTCACGAATCAGTTCGCGCACCCCGGGGACGCGGCTGGCCACGACGGCGCAGCCGGCCGCCATGCCCTCGAGCAGCACCAGCGGCATGCCTTCGTAGTGGGTCGACAGGATGCAGATCGGCGTCGTCATCAGCAACAGCGGCAGGTCGTCGCGGTGGCCGAGGAACTCGACCTGGCCGGCGAGGCCGAGTTGGTCGACGAGCCGCCGCAGCCCGGCCTCATGGCGCGCGCTGCCGCCACCGGCGAGCCGAAGCGGTGGTGCCAGACCGCGGTTGCGCAGCAGTGCGAGGGCATGCACCAGGCAGGCATGGTCCTTCTGCCGCGAGTGGCGTGCGCTCATCAGCAGCGCCGGCACGCGCTTCGCATACGGGTGCTGCAGCGCGTCGGCGTAGGTCTCGAGCCGGATGCCGTTGCCGATGGTCTGCAGGCGCTCGGCAGGAAAGCCGAGCGCGCCCAGATGCTGCGTCACGCCGTCGGACACGCCGACGATGCAGTCGGTGCGGCGGGTCAGCCAGCGCGCCTGAGCGAGCCGCCAGCGCGTATAGCGTTCGCGCGAGTTGTGCTCGACATGGACCAGGTGCGGCACGCCCGCCAGCAGGCCGGCATAGCGGCCCCACAGGTGTTCGCTGAAGCCGTGCGCCACCAGCACCGTCGGATGGAAGCGCCGGCACACCTGTACCAGCGCGACGACGGTGGCGGCGTGCGACCAGCCCGGCACCGTCTCGACCGGCATGCCGTCGGCCCGCAGCGCCTCGGTCCGCGCCGGGTCGGCCTGGCGCTTGCGGCGCAGCACCAGCAGCGGTGCGGTTGTGCTGCCCGGCCGCAGGGCCGCGCGCACCAGGTCGACCGCGACCTGGGTCGCGCCGGAAAAGCCGCCGGTCACGAAGTGCAGCACCCGCAGTGGGGCGACATCGGTGGCCCCGCTCATTCGGTCCAGTGCTCGGCGATCCAGGGTGCCGGCAGCATGCGGCGCCAGTTGCCATGTCGCTCGCCGTGCAGCGCATCGGGCGGGTTCACGACGCCGTGGAAGACCAGGATGCGCGCGCCGGGCGGGATCGCCGGCACGCGGAAGTGGTTGAGCGGCCAGCGCGGCACGCAGTGGTATTTGTAGCTGCGACACCAGGCGGCCGGCCAGTAGGTCAACCGACCCTGGCGGTGGATCATGTCCGAGAGGTAAGCCTGCTCGTGGCGGAAGCTGGCGCGGACCTGCTCGACGTGGCTGCGGAAATGGTCGAGCACGTCGGCGTGCGATCCCAGCTGGTAGCGGTAGACCGACGAGTTGCCGGTGATGCGCCAGGGTCGCTTCCAGTCGTGGATGACGACGAAATCGCCGGGGTGGGTGAAGAACGGCTCCAGGTCGTCGACGATCACCACGTCGAGGTCGAGGAAGAGCGCGGTGCCGGTCAGGCCGTACAGGTCGGCCGCGAAGGTCGTGAGCTTCTTCCAGCCGCGCTCCGGGA
>JBDSZM010000272.1:0-3755 GCA_039925165.1 Burkholderiaceae bacterium | reverse complement strand
CACGCAAAAGCCGCAACCGACCAGCGCCACCAGCAGCTTGGAGCGCCACGGCGGCGTCTTGGACGCCAGCAGCGGGCTCGTCGCGTAGCTGACGCTGCGGCTGCCGTTGCGCGGCGACTTGCGGCGTTCGACCTGGGTCATGGGGTACTTCCTGAGGGGCGGGCGACTGCGCTCGCAGCGCCAACAGCGGCGTCCGAGGCGGCGCGCGGGCGCGTCACGTACTGGGTCACGGCTGGCGTGGCGCTGCGCATCGCGAGCTTGTCGCGCGCGGTGCGCTCGACCCGCAGCGGCGTCGCCTGAGACTGGCGTTCGGTCTTGAGCCGCTCGTGATCGGAGTTGAGGCTGCGCTCCTCGGACTGGGCGCGGTCGAGTTCTGCGAACAGGCGGCGCGAGTCGTAGGCCACGCGCACCAGGTAGATGCTGCTGAGCAGCAGCGCCAGCAGCAGCAGCAGGTTGAAGCGCGTCATCGCTCGCGCCCTCCCGACCCTGCCGGCGCGGAACGTGCGCCCGCACGGCTTGCGCGGCCGACCTCGGCGGTGACCTGTCCGACCGGCACGTCGGTACGTTCGGCCACCCGCATGATGGCCGAGCGCGCGCGCGGGTTGGCGCGCAGCTCGGTCTCGCCGGGTTTGACCCGCGCCAGCGCGACCAGTCGATGCGCCCGTGCCGGCGCGAAGGGCGCGCGCCGGTCGACCTCGCTGCGGCTCTCGCGCGCGATGAAGGTCTTGACGATCCGGTCCTCGAGCGAATGGAAGCTGATCACCACCAGCCGCCCGCCCGGTGCCAGGCAGCCGAGCGCGGCGTTCAGTCCGTCCCGCAATTCCTCGAGCTCGGCGTTGACATGGATCCGCAGCGCCTGAAACGTGCGGGTGGCCGGGTCCTGGCCAGGCTCGCGGGTCTTGACCGCGCGAGCCACGAGCGCGGCAAGTTCGGCGGTGGTGCGAACGGGCTCCGCGCTTTCGCGGCGAGCCACAAGCGCCTTTGCAATCTGACCAGCAAACCGCTCTTCGCCATGGTTGCGGATCACCTCTGCGATGTGGCGCTCGTCGGCGCGGGCCAGGAATTGCGCGACGCTCTCGCCGCGGGTGGGGTCCATGCGCATGTCCAACGGCCCGTCGAAACGGAAGCTGAAACCACGCGCCGGGTCGTCGATCTGCGGCGACGACACGCCCAGGTCGAGCAGCAGGCCGTCGATCTGCAGCACGCCGGCCTCGGACAGACTGTCGGCGAGGGCCGAGAACGGCGCGTGGCGGATGGAAAAACGCGGGTCCGAGACCCGCGTCGCGCCGACCGTGGCGGCGGCGATGGCGTCCGGATCGCGGTCGATCGCCAGCACCCGCCCGCGCGACGACAGGCGCGCCAGCAGCGCCCGGCTGTGGCCGCCGCGCCCGAAGGTGGCGTCGACATAGATGCCGTCGGGCGAGGTGGCCAGGGCGTCGATCGCCTCGGTCAGCAGGACCGGCGTGTGATCGCGCGCAGGCGCCGGGGCGGGCACGGCTGTCATCAGAAACTAAAGTTCTTGAGCGAGTCGGGCATCTGCGACTGCATTACCTCGGCCTCGTGCTCCTTGTGGCGCTGCGCATCCCACAGCTCGAAGTAGCTGCCCATGCCGATCAGCATCACATCGCGCACCAGCCCGGCCGAGGCTCGCAGCTCGGGCGCGATCAGAACCCGCGACGAGGCGTCGATGTCCACGTCCATCGCATTGCCGAGAAAGACCCGCTTCCAGCCGCCGGCGTCCATCGGCAGCGCGGCGATCTTGTCGCGAAACCCCTCCCAGGCCGGTCGCGGGAAAATCATCAACGAGCCGACGGGGTGTTTGGTGACGGTCAACTGGTTCACGCCGATCGCGGCCAGCAACTCGCGGTGGCGGGCCGGGATCGCGATGCGACCCTTGCCGTCCAACGTCAGCGCCGCGGGTCCTTGGAACACAATATTTGCCACAAAACCCTACAAAAGTGCACTTTGCGCCACTTTAGCTGAAGGGTTCGGTGGGGTCAACGGTTTCGGTCAGAAATATCAATGGAATCAATCACTTAGACGTGACAATTCACGCTGATGAGAAAAACTTCGTTCAGAAATAAGGACTTGCGAGGCGCACTGAAAGTGAACACTTAGCTTTGGCGGCGGTTACAGGCAACGAATGCGTGGCGGTCGGAGGCGCCGCGCCGACGTGCGGCGCAACTCGCCGCTTTTTCACACTCCGCGGTGGGGTCGGCCCGACGCCCCGACCGAACGCCGCCGCTTCGTGGTCGAATCTGACGCTGCTCCGGAAGCTTCCATGCCCACATCCGCCGACCTGAAGTTCGAGCCCGCGTGGCTGCGTCGGCTGAGCCGCGCCGTGCTCGCCAACGGCGCGCTGCGGTCGGTCACGGCGATCACCCTCGGGGTGATGGTCATCGGCGTGGGGGTGGCGCAGCTGCTCTTGACCCTGATCGGGCACGGCGACCGCCGGATCACCACCGGCATCGCCCTCGGGTGCACGCTGCTCGTGACGCCGCCGCTCTCCTGGGGCGCGCTGCGGCTGGTGTATGCGCTCGAACATGCGCGCAAGCAGGTCGCCGTTCTGGCGACCCGCGACGAGCTGACCGGGCTGCACAACCGGCGCCACTTCATGACGCTGGTCGAGGCCGAATGGGACCGCGCCAAGCGCTACGGCCATGGCGCCGCCATGCTGCTGATCGACGTCGACCACTTCAAGCTCGTCAACGACGGCCACGGCCACCTCTGCGGCGACGAACTGCTGCGCCGCATCGCCAGCGCCACCGGAGAGCTGCTGCGCCAGCCCGACGTGCTGGCGCGTTTCGGCGGCGAGGAGTTCGTGATCTTCCTGCCGCACACCGACACGCTGGGCGCGGTCGACGTGGCCGAGCGCATCCGCGAGCGGGTGCGCGGCCTGGTGCTCGAGTGGGAAGGTCGGCCGGTCACGGTGTCGGTCAGCATCGGCGTGGCACCCCTGCGCACCGAGATGCCGTCGATCGACTTCCTGCTGCACGAGGCCGACACCGCGCTCTACACCGCCAAGGCCGACGGTCGCAACTGCGTGCGCTCGATCCCGCTGTCGGCGCTGCGCCGCGGAAGCATCTCGACCTCGCCGCAGCGCTGAGGCCTGCCCCCCGGCCCGCTCAGGCGGTGTCGGTGCGCAACGGGGTCGGTGGCTTGTTCTCCTTGCCCTTGACGACGCGCTCGTATTCCGAGATGACTTGTGCGCCCAGCAGCAGCAGCGTCGCGCCGATCTCCAGGCTCAGCAGGACCACGATCGCGGTCGTGAGCGAGCCGTACACCACGCTCACCTGCGACAGCGTGTTGAAGTACCAGACCAGAATGTGGCGCGAGATCTCCCACAGCACGGTGGCGGTGGCGCCGCCGATCAGCGCCATGCGCAGCGAAATGCGGCCGACCGGCATCACCAGATAGATCGAGGTCAACACGAAGACCTCGCCGGCCACGCCCAACAGGTAAAGCAGTACGCCCGACAGGCCACGCAGCGACCAACTGCGGCCGAACAGGTCGACGCTTTCCTGCCCGATCGCCTGCAGGCTGCCCGAGACCAGCGTGACCAGCAGCAGGCCGAGCCCGAGCGACAGCATGTACAGGTACGGCATCACCGCCGAGATCAGGAAGTGGCGCCGGCGCACCGCGACCCGGTGCAGGAAGATCACCGACATCGCGTTCTCGAGCACGGTGAAGGCGAGCGAGCTGAAGAAGATCATCGTCACCCCCAACACCCAGCCGATCACGTCGCGGTGCTCCAG
>JBDSZM010000271.1:0-3155 GCA_039925165.1 Burkholderiaceae bacterium | reverse complement strand
GCACGGTGCTGCTGGTGAGCCACGACCGCGCGCTGTTGCGCGAGGTCTGCGACGAGTTCTGGCTCGTTGCCGACGGCGTCGTCAAGCCCTTCGACGGCGACCTCGACGACTACCAGCGCTGGCTGCTGGACCAGTCGCGCGCGGCCTCGCGCGAACAGTCGCGCAGCGACAAGGCTAAGAAGCAGCGTGGCGCGGAAGCGCCGCCGCCGGTCGCCGCATCAAAGGCAAGCGCGGGCAAGGCCACGCCGGCGGCAAGTCCTGCCCCGACGCCGCGGTCGGGGACAGGCCCGGCCCGTGCCCTGGCCGGCGCGAGCGCGGGCGTGCCGCAGTCGAGAGACGACCGCAAGTCCGGCGCCGCCGTGCGCCAGCAGCGCGCCGATGAGGCGCGTCCACTGCGCAAGGAGCTCAATCTGGTCGACAACCGCCTCGGCGTGCTGTTCGCCGAGCGCGACGCGATCGAGGCCGGATTCGGCGACGCCACGCTCACGCCGGCAGCGCTGGCCGAAAGCGGCAGACGCCTGAAGCAGATCGCCGAGCAGATCGAGGAGCTGGAGGCGCGCTGGCTCGACCTGAGCACGCGCATCGACCAGGTGGCCGAGTCCGCCGGCTGACGCCACCGCCGGATCGGCGGTGCGATGCGCGCCATGTCCTGCGCGAGCGCGACCCGGGGCAACATCGACGTCACGCTGACGCTGGCCTGACCGCTCCAGCCGTCATCAGGCGCAGCATCAGCTCGATGCGCGCCTGCACCGGCGTCATCCCGCCCGCCGACGGCAGCGGGTCGGCGCTGCGGCCGCCGACGATGCGGCCGTCGAGACAGCGGCTGCTGCGCAGCACGGCGACGCCGGCGGCCTCGGCCTCGCGCAGCGCGACCTCCAGGTCGTGATGGAGCGAGCCGTTGCCGGTACCCGCGGCGACGATGCCTCGCACGCCTGCGGCCAGCAGGGCCCTGACCACGCCGCCACCGGCCCCCGCGCAACTGGTCAGGATCTCGACCGCGGGCCACGCCCAGCCGCTCCGCGCAAGGGCGTCCAGGCCGAGCGCCGAGCCCTGCGGCCAGGGTCGCAGGCAGCGCAGGCTCCCCTCCTCGATCCGCGCGACCGGGCCGGAGTCGCCCGACGAAAACGCGTCGAGCCGGTAGGGATGCACTTTGCGGACGTCCTCGCTGCCATGCACGCTGCCGGCGAAGACGACGACGACACCGCGGGCCCGCGGATCGGCGGCGACGGCGATCGCATCGCTCAGGTTCTGCGGCCCGTCGGCTTGCAGTGACGATGCCGGTCGCATCGCCCCCGTCAGCACCACGGGTTTGGTCGGCGCGAGCAGCCGGTGCAGGAAGAAGGCCGTCTCCTCCAGCGTGTCGGTGCCGTGCGTGACGACGATGCCGGCAACCTCGGCACGCGCCAGGTGGTGGGCCACGCGCTCGGCCAGTCGACGCCAGATGGCGCCACTCATGTCCTTGCTGTCGATCTGTGCGACCTGTTCCGACTCCAGACATCCCGATGCCGACGCGACGCCGCGCAGCAGTTCGTCGACGCCGACCTGGGCCGCGCTGTAGCCGACGTTGTCGCCGGCGTCCGTCGCGAGACCGGCGATTGTGCCGCCGGTGCCAAGGACGATCACGGTTTCGGGGCGCGAAGCGAGAGGAGGAACAGGAGGCGGCGCAGGGGTTGTTTGCATTTTTTGATGAACTGGATGAAAATACAGCTACTGGACAAATAATCATCAGCAGAAACGCTTGAGAGTTCCCTGCCCGAACGACCCGCGTTGAAGTTCCCTGCTCGAAGATCCACGAAGGAGCCGACATGCACGAGACGCCGAAACTCACCGACCGCCAGCAGCAGATCCTCGACCTGGTGCAAAGCGCGATCGAGCGGACCGGCGCCCCGCCGACGCGGGCGGAAATCGCCAACGAACTCGGCTTCCGTTCAGCCAACGCCGCCGAGGAGCACCTTCAGGCCCTCGCCCGCAAAGGCGTGATCGAACTTGTCGGCGGCACGTCGCGCGGCATCCGGCTGCAGTCTGACACACTGCGCGCCCTCAACGAGGCTCGCGGCAAACAGTACAGCCTGCCGCTGCCGAGCCTGGCGCAGCTCTCCTTGCCACTGGTCGGTCGGGTCGCGGCCGGCAGCCCCATCCTCGCCCAGGAACACATCGACCGCAGCTTCCTGATGGAAGCCAGCATGTTCGCGCGCCGCCCCGACTATCTGCTGAAGGTCCGCGGCATGAGCATGCGCGACGCCGGCATCATGGACGGCGACCTGCTCGCGGTGCAGAAGTCGAAGGAGGCCAAGAACGGCCAGATCGTCGTCGCCCGCATCGGCGACGACGTCACCGTCAAGCGCTTCAAGCGCACCCGCAGCGGCATCGAACTGATACCCGAGAACCCCGACTTCAAGACCATCGTCATCGCTGCCGGCGATGCCGAATCCGGCTTCGAGATCGAGGGCCTGGCCGTCGGCCTGATCCGCAACAACATGCTGATGTGAGGCCGCTTCATCATGGAGGCCGCCAGCGTGGTCATCAAGTCTCCGAAAGCCGTGAGCGCGGCTGACTGCCGCACACTCGAGCAACTACCGAACATCGGGCCGGCGCTGGCCGCTGACCTGCGAGCCATCGGCATCCGGCATCCGCAGGAACTGCGCGGCAAGGATGCGTTCGTCCTCTACCAGAAGCTCTGCGTCGTCACCGGCCAGCGTCAGGATCCGTGCGTGCTCGATACCTTCATGGCCGCGACCGACTTCATGCGCGGCGCCCCGGCCGCGCCCTGGTGGGCCTACACGGCCCAGCGCAAGGCACTGTTCGGACAGGTCTGAGGAGAGCGCCTGGCGCTCGTCCAGACCCGCGGCGCGAGCTGTGGGACCGCGGCGCGCGCGGTCAGCGCGTGGCGCGCAACACCAGGGTCGAGACCGCCGGCGCACTCCACAACGGCACGTACTCGACGCGGGCCCAAGGCTCGACGAAATCCCGGTAGAGCGGCGAGAAGACGATGCCCGATTGCCCGGTCGAATCCATCACCCGCGAGCGTGACGGGTCGCCGAGGTCGTAGAGGGCGCGCAGGCTCGGTCCGTGCTCGTCGAGGTAGAGCTCGCCGGTCGTCGGATCGGGCCGCAGGTTGACGCGCGAGACGTTGACCGTGTAGGTGTCGCCCCCTA
>JBDSZM010000270.1:0-3862 GCA_039925165.1 Burkholderiaceae bacterium | reverse complement strand
GATCTCTTCTTGCCGTAGCGTAGAGATCACATCGCTGGCGTTCAGCGCCTTTGCTTTGGTGACTTTCATTTGGCGCGACAAATGAAAGTTACTCGGCCGCCGGGCCGAACTCCCGGCTCAGCCTTGCCAGCAAACCGATCCTCAAGCGAACGTGCCCAAGCACAAACAAACCAGTCAACGCAACGCCGCGATCTCCTTCGCCGACAGCCCCTTCGGTATCGACGACAAGTACGTGTGGATGGACCGCAGCTGCTCGTCGCTGACATAGCGCCGATCGAAGCGCGGCATCGCTTCGCGCGGGGTCCGGACCAGAGCCTGGAAGGCCTCGAACGGATAGGTGTCGGGCGCGAGCTTCGGCGCACCGCTGCGCTCGCCGCCCTGGCCGACCGTGCCGTGGCAGCTGTAGCAGCCGTTGGTCATGAAGAGCTGGTGGCCGCGTTCGATCTCGTCGGCACTGGCCTGGGCATGGACGACGCCCGAGGCGACGAGCAGGCCGGCGGTTGCAAGCAGGGCAAGGGACTTCATGGCGAACGCTCCGTGGCGGCAGCCGGGGCTACCAGGGGATGAAGATGCCGGCGATGCCGGCGGCCAAGATCATGAGCACCGGCGGCAGCCGGGTGGTGACCAGCAGCACCAGCGTCAGGCCGATGATGAGGCCGCCCTTCCACACCCCGGGCGTCTCGCGCACGAGCAGGAAGCAGGTCGAGGCCATCAGGCCCAGCGCCACCGGCCCGAGGCCGCGCTGCAGCGCCTTCAACGTGCGATCGAACTGGCGCAGCCGGCCGAGCCTCGAGACGACGAACGGGAAGATGAGCGCCGGCAGCGTGATGCCGAGCGTGGTCGCCAAGGCGCCCGGCGCGCGCGCCACCTGCCAGCCCAGCACGCTGACGAACAGGACGTTCGGTCCCGGCGCGGCCTGCGCCAGTGCGATCGAGTTCATGAACTGCGTGTGCGTGAGGTAGGCGTGCTGGTCGACCACATAGCGATGCATGTCGGACGCCAGTGCCAGTGCCCCGCCGGTCGCAAACACCGACAACGACAGGAAGTGGAGGAACAACTCCCACAGCTCGGCAAGGCTCATGCGCAGTGACGCTGGGCGCCCGGCTCAACGCGCCAGCCGGTGCCAGGCCCAGGCCACCGACCCGACCCCCAGCGTGAGCACCACCACGCCGACCGGCACCCGAAACAGCGCGACCGCGCAGAAGGTCGCGAGCGCGACCGCGATGCCGGCGCGCTCGCCGCGCAGCGTGCGCGACATGCGCGCCGCGGTGTGGACGACCAGGCCGACGCTGGCCGCGCCCATGCCGTGCAGCGCGCCCTGCACCTGCGGCACGTCCTGGTAGCGCAAAACACCGCCGCGATCGAGATCACGACCACGCTGGGAACGACCAGGAAGCCGGCGAAGGCGGCCACCGCGCCGCGCAGGCCGAGGAAGCGGTCGCCGAGCAGGACGCAGAAGGACACCCCGGTCGGCCCCGGGAGCACCTGACACACGCCGAACAGGCCGACGAACTCGCGCGCATCGAGCCAGCGCTTGTCGCGCACGATGGTGCGTTCGATGAAGGCGAGCGCGCCGCCGAAGCTTTGCAGCGAGATCCAGGCGAAGGTGATGAACAGTTCGAAGGCCGAACGCGGCGCCGCCGGCGCGGCGAGCGGCACCGGCGCGGTCAGCGGCTGCGGGCGCGCTGCCACGACACCGCTCCGAGCAGGCCGAGCGAGCCCAGCCCCACCAGCCCGACGCCGACCCAGATGCCGGCCTCGTCCCACGCCAGCGCGAAGCCGGGACTGAACTCGCGCGCGATGCCGGCCAGCGCCGTCGACACCGCCAGCAGCGCGATGAAACCGCTGGCCCAGCGGCTGGCCTGGCGCGCCAGCCGGTCGCTGCGACGCGCACACCAGGCGAGCAGCGCGCCGTTGCCGGCGTCGGCCAGCACCATGCCGAGGCCGAAGGCCGCCGCCAGCGCCGCGACCGCACCGAAGCCGCTGAAGGCCGCCCCCCGGGTCGCGAAGAAGGCCGCCTGCGCCCAGGCGTCGAACGACATCGCGAACGCCATGCCGACCAGCACCGGATGAAGATGACCGCCGGTGGCCCGCAGCAGCACCCGACTGATCGGACCGGACGGCGCCGCATCGGTGGGCCGCCAGGCGTGCGCCAGGTTGGTCGCGCCGACGACGAGCAGGAACAGGGTCGAGATCACCATCCCGAGGCCATCGAGCCAACCCGGCAGCGCCGCGCTCTGGCCATACAGCAGCAGCGAGGCGCCGAGGATCACGCCGCTGTGGCCGAGCGCGAACTGCAGGCCGACCAGGCGCGAGGTCCAGTACGAATGCTGCAGCTGACGGGCGCGGGTCATGCCGTCGACGACCGCGATGTGATCGGCGTCGAAGCCGTGCCGCAAGCCGAGCAGCGCGACCAGCAGCAGCGACGACGCGAGGCTGGCGCCGAGCTCGGGCCCCGAGCTCATTCGAGTCCTCGCGGGAAATGCTTGCCGGCGTAGTACTCCCACGCCTTCTGCAGCAGCGCCGGGCGCGCCAGGTTGCGGCCGATCACGGCGCATTCGTCGGCATCGAGTGGCTGCGGCGTGCCGATCTGCAGCGCCAGGTGCTGGCGATGCGCGTTCTCCTCGAGGTAGATCGACTGCACGAAGGCGTCGGTGACCGAGCCGGCGACCGTCACCGCGCCATGGCGCCGCATCAGCGCCGCCTTGGCGCCGCCGAGGAAGCCGGCCACCTCGACACCGAGCGCCACGGTGTTGATCGATGCGGTCTTGTCGAAGGTCGCGACCGGCCCCAGCACCGCCGCCTGCATCGTCACCGGCTGCCAGGCATGGCCGCTGGTCGTCAGCACGGTCGACCAGCGCGGGTGGCTGTGGATCACCGCCTGCACCTCGGCACGCGCCAGGTACAGCTGCGCATGGAGGTGGAACTCCATCGGCGGCGTACGGTCGCCGCCGAGCACCTGCCCGTCGAAACCGATCGCAATGAAATCGGCCGGCGCGATCCGGCTGCGAACCGAATCGGCTGCGTTGATCAGCAGGCCGCGGCCGTCGGGCAGCCGCGCGCTGCAATGGCCGTTGAAGTCGATGATGCCCTCGCGCTCGAGCATCGCGAGCGAGAGCGCGAGCGCGCGCCGCAGCTCAGCGATCGGCATGGCGCTGCTGCTGGCGGTGCTCATGCTCATGCTCATGCTCGTGCGGATGGCCGTGCGCGACGGCGGCAGCAGGGTCGTGGGCGTGCTCATGTTCGTGACCGTGGGCGTGCTTGTGGTCATCGTCATGGTCGTGGCCATGCTCGTGCGCATGCGGGTGGCCGTGGTCGTGGCCATGGCGGTGCAGCTCGCCGTCGCCGTGCCGGTGCCAGGCGCTCGCGTCCGACTTGCCGTGGGCGCGCGGATCTTCGCTGAAGACCAGCGACTTGATCGTCACCGGCACGGTCAGCGACGGCATCCGGATCCGCCCGAGGTCGATGAAGTCGAAACCCCACAAGGTGATGCCGTCGATCACCAGCACCTCGCCGCGCACCCGCGGGTCGTCCTGGATCAGGTGGCCGAGCGTGAGCGCAATGTCGGCATCGACGACGAGATAGATCGGCCGGCCTGCCGCCAAAGTCTCGGGCAGCGCGCCGAGCAGGCCGTCGGCGAGCGCCGCCAGCCGAGCGTAGGCCGGCGCGCCGCTCCAGCGCAGCGAGATCGCGTTGTCTTGTGCGCCCTCGCGCAGATCGTGGCGCACGAAGGCCGCGCGCAGGGCCAGGCTCACAGCGGCCGGATCGATGGCGCCTTCGAGCGCCAGGCCGAGCGGCACCACCTGCAGGTTCTTGCGCGGCAGCAGCGTCGCCGGGTTGGAGACGAAGGTCGTGTTGCCGC
>JBDSZM010000269.1:0-5855 GCA_039925165.1 Burkholderiaceae bacterium | reverse complement strand
TGGTGCTGCTGTTCCACGATTTCGTGCAACCGGTCACCATCCTGTCGGCGCTGGTGCTGTCGATCCCGGGCGCCTTCCTGGCGCTCTTCATCACCCACACCGCGCTCAGCATGCCGTCGATGATCGGACTGATCATGCTGATGGGCATCGCGACCAAGAACTCGATCCTGCTGATCGAGTACGCCGTCATGGCGCGGCGCGACCACGGCCTCGCGCGCATGGACGCGCTGCTCGACGCCTGCCACAAGCGGGCCCGACCGATCGTCATGACCACCATCGCGATGGGCGCCGGCATGCTGCCGATCGCGCTCGGCTTGGGCACCGACCCGAGCTTCCGGGCGCCGATGGCGATCGTCGTCATCGGCGGGCTCATCACCTCGACCTTCCTGAGCCTGCTGGTGATCCCGGTGCTCTTCACCTACGTCGACGACGTGGTGCAGTGGTTCGTGCGGCGCTTCAGGCCGGCGGCACCGCATCCGTCGGCGAGCGACCCGGCCGCGGCCTGAGGCGCATGCGGCGCGCCACGTGGCGCCCGGGCGTCGGCGTCAGCCGCGGCCCGGCGGCGCGCGCTCGATCGCCGGCAGATGACCCCGCTCGAGCCGGTCCTCGAGTTCGGCCACCACCGCGCCGATCGTATTGGCGTTGTGCTCCAGGCCGCGCTGGGTGTCGGCCTGCAGGCGGTCGATCCGTTCGCCCAGAAAGCTGCGCAACTCGGTGAAGCGCGACGCCTCGGCCTTGTCGGCGAGTTCGCGCTGGGCCTGCAGCTCGCGGGTCTGGCGCCGCATCTCGCCGATCGCCCGGGCCTGCATCGACACCGCCCAGACCGTAAACAAGAGCACCACACAACCGACCACGCCGAGCATGATGATGCCGAGTGGCGCCTGCACCGTCGCAACCCCCAGCGAAAGCGGCGTGATGGCCGAGAAGGCCGGCCAGTTGAGCGCGGCGAACAGGCCGACCAGCCCCACCACCGCCAACAGTAAGAGGCTGCGCAGCATTCATCGTTCTCCCGGTTCGATCGAGCCGAGAAGGTAACCCGGCTATGCGTGTCGGGCCGGCATCGAGGGCGCGCGCCGGTGTAGGACATTGCCGCATCTCGGGCTGCAAGGCTGGCGCCGCAGGACACCCCGATGCAGGATGAGCCTCTCACTCGTCATGAACAAGACCTGCCTGAAAGGATTTCACCAATGACCCACGACCCACTCTCCAGCGGCGAACGGCGCGACGGCCCGGACGACCGGCGCTTGCGCGAACGAGCACCCGCGAGCGACCGGCGCTCGACCGAAGGGCTCGCTGCGCGCCGCGCCGCGAGCGACGACAGCTACCTGAACCCGCCCATCTCTGCCGACGCCTCGGCGCCGGCGATCGAGAACACGCAGTTGCTGTTCGAGCGCTCCTAAACGCCCCTGTGCCCGCGGGCGCAGGGGGTCGCACAGCGCGACGGGAAGCGGCCCCTACACTGCGGCCTCCTCATGCCCCACCGGCGGCTCGCGCACGTGTGCACCAACTACCGGCCGACTTCCCGCGACCTGATCGCCGAACGCATGGGCACGCCGGCGCCGAGCTTCGTGTATGCCGACGAAACCTGGCCCGGCTACGCGGCACCGCTGCTGTGTCGCAACCGTGACGGCGAGCGTGTCTGCGTCCCTGCCGGTTTCGGGCTGGTGCCGTTCTGGTCGCGTGACACGAAGATCGGGCGCACCACCTATAACGCCCGTGCCGAGACGGCGCGCCAGAAGCCGAGCTTCCGCCAGGCGTGGTCGCGCGGCCAATGGGGGCTGGTGCCAATGGACTGCTTCTACGAGCCCGACCACGCCAGCGGCAAGGCGGTGCGCTGGCGTATCCGGCGCGACGACGGCGCGCCTTTTCATGTCGCCGCGTTGTGGGACCGTTGGGCCGATCCGGCCAGCGGCGAGTGGCTGCTGTCGTTCACGATGCTCACGATCAATGCCGATGCGCACCTGCTGATGCGGCGCTTTCACCGGCCGGGCGAGGAAAAGCGCAGCGTGGTCGTGATCGAGCCATCGATGGCCGATGCCTGGCTCGACGCCAGCCCCGACCAGGCCGCCGACCTGCTGCGCGCCTTCGACCCGCAGGCCTACACCACCGAGGCCGCGCCCGTACCGCCGCGCGCCAAGGCCGCGATCCGTGCCGCGGCGCCACCCCAGGAGCTCCTGCCGTGACCGACCCGCGACCCCCGACCCGCACCGAACGCGACAGCATGGGTGAGCTCGAGGTGCCACTCGAGGCGCTGTACGCCGCGCAGACCCAGCGCGCGGTCGACAACTTCCGGATCAGCAGCCTGCGCCTGCCACCGCGCTTCATCGAGGCGCTGCTGCGCGTCAAGCAGGCCGCCGCGCAGGTCAATGCCGGGCTCGGCACGCTCGAGGCCGATACTGCGGGCGCGATCGACCACGCCGTGGCCGATCTGCTCGCACTCGACGAGGCGGCGCGGATGGCGCATTTCCCGCTCGACGTCTACCAGACCGGCTCCGGCACCAGCACCAACATGAATGCCAACGAGGTGCTGGCGACACTCGCCACGCGCAACCTCGGCCGGCCGGTGAGCGCCAACGATCATGTCAATGCGAGCCAGAGCAGCAACGACGCGATCCCGACCGCGCTGCACCTGAGCGCGGCGCTGGCGCTGCAGCAGGACCTGCTGCCCGCGCTCGACCATCTGGTCGCCATCACCCGCGCCAAGGCGCGCAGCGTCGATGGCCACGTCAAGACCGGTCGCACCCACCTGATGGACGCGATGCCGGTGCGCATGGGCCAGGTGGTCGACGGCTGGGCGGCGCAAATCGAGGCCGCGACTGCACTGCTGCGCGCGCTGCAGCCGGCGCTGCACCGTCTGGCGCAGGGCGGCACCGCGGTCGGCACCGGCGTCAACGCGCCGCCCGAGTTCGCGCCGCGCTTCGCGGTGGCGCTCGGTACCTTGTGCGGGCTGGCGCTCGAGCCTGCGACCGACTACTTCGCCGCGATGGGCGCGCAGGACACCGCGGTCGCGCTGTCGGGCCAGCTCAAGACGCTGGCGGTCGCGCTCATGAAGATCAGCAACGACTTGCGCTGGATGAATTCCGGCCCGCTCGCCGGCCTGGGCGAGATCGAGCTGCAGGCGCTGCAGCCGGGCTCGTCGATCATGCCGGGCAAGGTCAACCCGGTGATTCCCGAGGCCTGCGCGATGGTCGCGGCGCAGGTCATCGGCAACGATGCCGCCATCACCATCGCCGGCCAGTCGGGCAACTTCGAGCTCAACGTGATGCTGCCGCTGATCGCGCACAACCTGCTGCAGAGCATCGGCCTGCTGGCGAACGCGAGCCGCGCACTGGCCGATCAGGCGATCGCCACCTTCAAGGTCAACCAGCCGCGCCTGGACGAAGCACTGGCGCGCAACCCGATCCTGGTGACCGCGCTCAACCCGCTGATCGGCTACGCCCGTGCGGCCGAGATCGCCAAGCAAGCCTACCGCGAGGGCCGACCGATCATCGACGTGGCCGACGAGCAGACCGACCTCGGGCGCCAGCGCCTGGCCGAGTTGCTCGACCCGCGCCGGCTGACCGGCGCCTGACCCGGACGTCAGCGCGCCGCCGGGCGGGTCGCCTTGCGCGACGCCTCGGCCCGCGAGCGGTAGCGCTTCATGAGTGGCGTGACCGAGATGCCGTGCGCCACGATCGACGCCACCACCACGCCGATCGTGAAGGACAGCATCGTTTGCGCCAGCCGGGGCTCGAGGCCGTGCGAGATGACGTACATGAGGTAGTAGATCGAGCCAATGCCGCGGATCCCGAACCAGCCCATCAGCGCGCGCTGCTTGCCCCGGACCTGCGTACCGCGCAAGCCGATCCACACCGCCGCCGGACGAATCACCAGGAACAGCAGCGGCACGAACCAAAGCAGCTCGGGCCGCCACTCGACCCGCATCAGCAAGGCGCCGATCGCCAGCACGATGAAGACCTCGGCGAAGCGTTCGAGCTGGGCGTTGAAGCGTTCGACCGCCAGCATCATCACCACCGGCGCCTGCGCCGGCGTGATCGCCGGATGCGAGCCCTGCGGGTTCGGCCCCGGGTCGAGGGCCGCGACGCTCAGCGCCTCGGCGTCGGCAAGCGCGACGTCGGCGACCGCACCCTCACCGACCGCCCCGGGCGCAGCGGCCGCCGATGTCGATGCCGCCGCAACCTCCGGGCGGGGTTCGTTGATGCGGCGCAGCGCCAGGCCGGCCGCGAACACCGCCAGAAAGCCGTAGCTGTGGCAGGCCAGCGCCACGCCGTAGGCGAGCGCGATCAGGCCGAGGGCGATGAACTCGTCGGCGCCGAGTGCCTCGCGGTGGTGGGTGCGCAAAAAAATGATCGCGCGCCCCACGCCCAGGCCGAGCAGCCAGCCGATCGCGAGCCCGCCGACGATGGCCCACAACACGTCGACCGCCCACCAGCGCCAGCCCCAGGCCCCGAGGTCGTGCAGCGACAGCAGCCCGAGGCCGAGCATGACGAATGGAAACGCGGCACCGTCGTTCAGCCCGCCCTCGCCGGTCAGGCCGAAGCGCAGCCGGTCGCGATCGCTGGCTTCCTCGACCTGCACGTCCGACGCGAGCACCGGGTCGGTCGGCGCCAGGATCGCCCCCAGCAGCACTGCCGCGCCGAGCGGCAGTTTGAGCAGGTAGACGCCGGCCAGCGTCACCGCGCCGATCGTCACCAGCATCGACACCGAGGCGAGCTGGACCGGAATCCGCCAGCGCCGGTCGGCCAGCGGCATCTCGAGCTTGAGCCCGGCGGTGAAGAGCGAGATCAGCACCGCGATCTCGGTCAGCCGTTCGAGCAGCGCCGCGTCGTGCAGCGGATGCAGCTGGATCAAGTCGAGCCCGGCCGGCCCGATGCCCCAGCCCGCGACCAGGTACAGCATCGCGGCGCTGAGCGGCAGCCGTGCGACGAACGAGCCGCCCATCGTCATCGCGATCAGCAGCACGCCGATCACGATGCAGGTGAGCATGAAGGTGCGCGGCTCATCCATGCGCGGGCTCCGGCAGCAGTCCGCTGGCGGTCAGCAGGCGCTCGAGGCACTGCTCGCGGATGGCGTGAAAGGCCTTGACCTCGGCCACCTGGGCGCGCAGCGCGGCGGCACGCGCCGGCGGGGTGTCGTTGCGCCGCACGGCGAGGATCATCTTGTTCTTCTGGCTGTGCTCCAGTGCCACGAACTCGAACACCTGGGTCTGATAGCCGCAGGCCTCGAGCAGCATCGCGCGCAGGCTGTCGGTCAGCATCTCGGCGTGCTGGCCGAGGTGGATGCCGTGCTGCAGCATCGGCCGCAGCGGGTGCGGTGCCAGCAGCTGCGGGCGCAGCTCCTTGTGGCAGCACGGCGACGCCAGGATGACGGACGCCCCGGCCCGCACGCCCAGGTGGATCGCGTGGTCGGTCGCGGTGTCGCAGGCGTGCAGGGCGATCATCACGTCGATCGGTTCGGTCACCTCGCCGGCGGCGCTCTCGCGCACGTCGCCCTGCTCGAACGACAGGCCAGCCAGGCCCAGGCGCTGCACCGCGGCGTTGCACAGCGCCACCAGGTCGGCGCGCAGCTCGACCCCGCGGGCCTGCGGCGTGCGACCGAGGCGGTGCTGCAGGTGGTCGTGGATCGCAAAGGTGAGGTAGCCCTTGCCGGAGCCGAAATCGACGATGCGCGGCGCCACCGTGTCCTTCAGGGCCGACTGGGCCAGCGCATGGTCGAAGACCTCGACGAACTTGTTGATCTGCTTCCACTTGCGCGCCATCGACGGCACCAGCCGGTGCGCCGCATCGGTCACGCCGAGCGCGACCAGGAACGGCCGGCCGATGTCGACCCAGCGCTGCTTGGCGCGGTCGTGCGGC
>JBDSZM010000268.1:0-3229 GCA_039925165.1 Burkholderiaceae bacterium | reverse complement strand
CTCGGACAGCGCCCGCGTCGGGTGGTAGTCGAAACTCCAGGCCCAGTTGTTGTGGTCGTCGATCGGAACCCAGAAGTGGCCGTGCATCGGGTGGTCGCCGCGCGGCGGCACCATCGTAAAGCAGGGCATGATCCACGGCGTGATGCGCCAGTAATAGTGGCCGGCCTCGGCGTTGCGGCGCACCCCGATGAACAGGCCGCCGTCGGCCGGAACCACCTCGAACACCGGCTTCTTGTCGGACAGGTTGTACTGGTTGCCCTTGGCGCCCTTGAACAGCGGGTCGGAGTTGAGCGCGCCGCTGTGCAGGAACGAGACGTGGCTCGAATCAATGCCGCCCTCGAGCGCCTGCAGCCAGTTGCATTCCTGCACGCGCTTGGAGGTGTAGCTCTGGTTGGCCGGCACGGTGGCGAACTCCCATTCGGGCAGCGGCGGCTTCAGTTCGGGCGGGCCCATGTAGATCCAGATCACGCCGCCACGCTCGACCAGCGGATACGACTTGAGCTTGATCTTGTCGCAGTAGCCGCTCTCTGCCGGCTCGGACGGCACTTCCATGCACTGGCCGTTCACGTCGTATTTCCAGCCGTGGTACGGGCAGCGCAGGCCACCCTCCTCGTTTCGACCGAACCAGAGCGAGACCCCGCGGTGGGCACAAAACTCGTCGATCACGCCCAGGCGCCCGGCGCTGTCGCGAAATGCCACCATCTTCTCGGACAAGAGCTGCAAGCGCACCGGCGGGCAATCGGGCTCGGGCAGTTCGCGCGTCAAGAGCGCGGGCAGCCAGTAGCGCCGGAAAAGGTTGCCCATCGGCGTGCCCGGGCCGGTCTGGGTCAGCAGGTCGTTCTGTTCCTTCTTGAGCATGGCCACGTCTCTCAGGTGTTGCGGCGATCAGATCCACGGCGATCGGGGGTCGCACGATGGCGGATGCGGGTACGGATGCCCGCAGATACCCGTTCAGCATGGAGGAACTGCGTTCCTCCAGTCAAAACGACGATATCATTCGCTCTCGTTGATTGTCAATGGAGCGGCAGACTATGACGCCAGCGTGCGAGCGCATCGCTTTGTGCAAAACGGCGGAGGTCGAACCCGGCACCGCGATCCGGATCGAGAAGGGCGCGCTGACCCTGGCGGTCTTCAATCTCGACGGCGATTTCTGCGTCACTGACGACGCCTGCACCCACGGGCCGGGATCGCTGTCCGAGGGGTGCATCGACGGCGACAACATCGAGTGCGATTTCCACGGCGGTGTGTTCAACATCCGCACCGGCGAGGTCGTCGCCCCGCCGTGCATGGTGCCGGTCAAGACCTACCGTACGGTGATCGACGAAAACGGGTTCGTGTCGATCGAGGTTTGAGCTTGCTTTGGAACCGCCCGGGTCGGGTTAGAGCTGTCAAGGCCTCCGGCCGACCGGCTCCGTTCATGTCCCCCTGCGGACGCCTGAAGGCGGCCGCATTCCTCCTAACCTTCTCTGCGCCGCTCAGCCGGCGACCTCGACAGCCAGCGGCATCGGGACCCGCGGCGGATGGACGCCGGCGCCTGTGGCGCTTCGCCTGCCTGCATTTCGTCGAACCACAGTCCCAACGTCACCTGAGCGCTGCGGCGGGTCGCTGTGTGGAGTGAAGTAAAGGAGGAAGGCGGCCGCCTTCAGGCGTCCGCCGGGGGACATGAACGGAACACAGCGACCCGGCGCAGCGCGCCCGCCCCGACCTTCGCCTTCGACCTTCGCCTTCGCCCTTCGCCCTTCGCCCTTCGCCCTTCGAGCGTCGACCGTCGACCGTCGATCGCGCGGAGGCAAGCAAACCGAGCCCCGTCCACGACGCCCATCACCCGGCTTGAGAAGCTTCAGCCCGCCACCCCTCGCGCCCTCACCGCCGCCGCCAGCGTCAGCAGCAACGGCTCGGTCTGGTCCCAGCCGATGCACGCATCGGTGATCGAGACGCCGTGGCGCAGCGGCCGGCCCGGGACCAGGTCCTGGCGGCCTTCCTCCAGATGGCTTTCCAGCATCAGTCCGGTGATCGAGCAGTCGCCGGCGGCGATGCGCGCCGCGATCTCCGGGGTCACGTCGATCTGGCGCCGGTGCTGCTTGGCGCTGTTGGCGTGCGAGACATCGACCATCACCTGCTCGCGCAGCCCGGCCTTGCGCAGCGCGGCGCAGGCCTGCGCGACATCGGCCGCGCCGTAGTTGGGGCGCTGGCTGCCGCCGCGCAGGATGACGTGGCAATCGGCATTGCCACGCGTCTCGAAGATCGCCGCCTGGCCCATCTTGGTCATGCCCATGAACGCGTGCGGCGCCGCCGCGGCGACCATCGCATCGACCGCGACCTGGACCCCGCCATCAGTGCCGTTCTTGAAGCCGACCGGACAGCTCAGGCCCGAGGCGAGCTGGCGGTGGCTCTGGCTCTCGGTGGTGCGCGCCCCGATCGCGCCCCAGGCGACCAAGTCGCTGATGAACTGCGGCGACAACAGGTCGAGAAACTCGGTGCCGACCGGCAACCCCATCTCGACGATCTCGAGCAGCAAGTAACGCGCGCGCTCCAGGCCCTCGTTCATCGCATGGCTGCCGTCGAGGTGCGGATCGTTGATGTAGCCCTTCCAGCCGACCGTGGTGCGCGGCTTCTCGAAATAGGTCCGCATCACCACCAGCAGCGCGTCGGCCAGTGGCGCAGCCGCCGCCTGGAGCCGTGCGGCGTACTCGATCGCTTGCGCGTGGTCGTGGATCGAACACGGCCCGGCAATGACGACGAGACGATGGTCTTCGCCGCGCAGCACCCGCGCGATCTGCTCGCGGCTGCGCTCGACCAGCGCCAGCGTCGCCGCCGAGCCCGGCAGCTTTTCCATCAGCAGCGCCGGCGTGATGAGCGGGCGCACCGCGTCGATGCGGGTGTCGTCGATGCGCGTGGTGTCGCGGGTCGGGTGGCGCTGCCCGACCTCGCGGTCATGGCGGGGGTCGTCGAGGACGTTCATGGCGCGGATTGTGGCGTCGGCGGGCCCCGGCTCGTGCGGCACACGGCGGGCCGGGACGACCGGATGACGATTTCGGCTGCCAGCGATCGCAACGCCGCCGCGCATCGGGTCATCACGGTGTCTGCGGGCACGAGCGTCGCGCCGCCGACCTGCGAAGCCAGCGATGAAGTGGATTCCCCTCGTCGCATCCAGGAGCCCCGATGGACGAATCGAAGCCGGCGATCTGCGGCGCGATCGGCGCCAATGTCGCGATCGCCATCACAAAGC
>JBDSZM010000267.1:0-8857 GCA_039925165.1 Burkholderiaceae bacterium | reverse complement strand
GCAGGCTGTCTGGGCGATCGTGGCGCCGTTCACGCTGGTGATGCTGGGCCATGGCATCCATCAGCCGTGTGGCCAGACTGGCGCGCTGGGCCCCTTCCCGCAGGCGGCCGGTGCGGCCTCGGCACTGAACGGCTTCGTGATGATGCTGGCGGCCTTCGGCATCGGCGGATGGCTGGGCGTGCGGATGGACGGCACCGTGATGCCGCTGGCTCTGGGCATCTGGTTCTGGAGCGCGTGCATTGCGCTGGTCGCCTGGACGGTGGTGCGCAAGCATGGCCACTGACGGCGCATCGCGCACGCCGCACTGGGTCGGCATCGCCGGTCCCACGGCCAGCGGCAAAACCGCTGCGGCGCTGGCCTTGGCGCAGCGCCTGCCGGTCGAGATCGTCAGCGTCGATTCGGCGCTGGTGTACCGCGGCATGGACATCGGCACCGCCAAGCCGAGCGCCGCCGAGCGCGCCGCGGTGCCGCACCACCTGATCGACATCCTCGACCCGGCCGAGCGCTACAGCGCCGCGGCGTTCGTGGCGGACGCCACGCGGCTGATCGGCGAGATCCGCGGGCGTGGCGCCATGCCGCTGCTGGTCGGCGGCACGATGCTGTACTTCAAGGCACTCTTCGACGGGCTCGACGCGATGCCGGCAGCCGACCCGGCGCTGCGCAGCGCGATCGACCGCGAGGCCGCGGCGCGCGGCTGGCCTGCGCTGCACGCCGAACTGGCGGCGGTCGACCCGCGCACGGCGGCGCGGCTGGCGCCGACCGACGCCCAGCGCATCCAGCGTGCGCTCGAGGTCTGGCGGGCGAGCGGCCGGCCGCTGTCGGCGTTCCACCGGAGCCGCGACGGCGCAGCGCTGCGGCCGCCAGCGCCACCGCTGATCTCGCTCGAGCCGGCGAAGCGCGAATGGCTGCACCGGCGCATCGGCGAACGCTTCGGGGCGATGCTGGCGGCCGGGCTGGTCGACGAGGTGCGGGCGCTGCGCGCTCGCGGCGACCTCGACCCGGCGATGCCGTCGATGCGCTGCGTCGGCTACCGCCAGATCTGGCAGGGGCTCGACACCGGCGACCTGTCAGCCGTCTTCGAGACCGGCGGCGCCGCGACCCGGCAACTCGCCAAGCGCCAGCTCACCTGGCTGCGCGGCATGCCGCATCGCGAGATCGTGGCCTGCGACGCCGACGACGCGGCGGACCAGGCCGTGGCGCTGGCCCGCCGGTTCGCGGCGAACCTGCGCGCCACACCGGTTCAGCGGCCGTAGACCTTGCCGAACAGCTCCCAGCTCTTGCCGTTGAACTTGAGCAGTTGCTCACGCTCGATCGGATAGAAGTCGTCCGCGCCAGTCTTGATGTTGACGCCCGGCAGCAACATCGGCAGCGTTATGTCGAGGCTGGCGGCCTGCTTCATCACGTTGTCGCGGGTCAGGTTGTCGCCGGCCTGTTTGAGCACCTGCACCAGCGTCTGCGCGACGGTGTAGCCGTAGACGTTGAGGTTGTCCTTCAGGTCGCCGGCCGGCAGGTACTTCTTCATCCAGGCGACCCAGTCATCGTATTCCTTGCCCTTCTGGAACTGCGGATCGGTCGGGTCCTTGAGGTAGCCGGCCGTGATGACGCCGGTCGAATGGTCGAGGCCGGCCGGCGTCAGCACCGATCCGACGCCCGACGACACACTGTTCAGGTACTGAACCGGCTTCCAGCCGATCTCGCCCGCCTTCTTGATGGCCTGGGCAGCAAACTTCGGCGTTGTGACGTTGAAGAATACGTCGGCACCCGAGGCCTTGAGCGACACCATCTGGCTGTCGACCGTCGGGTCGGTCACCTCGTAGGTGACCTTCGAGACAATCATCGTCTGGGCCTTGTCGCCCAGGCCGTCCTCCAGGCCCTTCAGGTAGTCCTTGCCGTAGTCGTCGTTCTGGTAGAGCACGCCGATCTTCGCGTTCGGCTTGGTCTCAAGAATGTGGGTCGCATAAATCTTCCCTTCCGACTGGTAGTTCGGCTGCCAGCCCATGGTGTAAGGGAAGCCCTTCGGATCGCCCCATTTGGTTGCGCCGGTTGCGACGAAGAGCTGAGGCACCTTCTTGGTGTTCATGTACTTGTGGATCGCCGAGTTCGACGGCGTGCCCAGCGGCTGGAACACCAGCAGGACCTCCTCCTCCTCGACCAGCTTGCGGGACATCTCGACGGTCTTGGCGGGGTTGTAGCCGTCGTCGAGCGAGATGAACTTGATCTTTCGGCCATTGACGCCGCCCTCGGCGTTGACCTTCTCGAAATAGGCGCCGATCGCCTTGCCAATCGCGCCGTAAGCCGAGGCCGGGCCCGAATAAGGACCGACATGGCCGACCTTTATTTCCTTGTCGTCGGCGCCCGGGTCGTACTTCTTCTGCGCCAGCGCGCCGGTGGCCGCAAGTGCGAACGACAGGCCCGCGAGAACGAACTGCATGCGATTCAGCTTCATGGCTCAAGCCTCCTTGTTGACAGGTAGAACGTTAACGGCGGCGGACGGCGCGGGTTGTCCGGACGAACCCGCAAGCGCGCGACGACGGGCGAGGAAGCTGCGGATCATGTGCATCACGCCGCCGGGCATCAGGTACATCAACGCAATCAGCAGCACGCCGTAAATGGCGGCCGGCGCCGACTTCGATAGCGCGTCGGACAGGTTCGGCACGAACTGGATGAAGATGGCGCCGAAGACCGCGCCGGGGATCGACGCGAGCCCACCCACCACCAGCCCGACGAGCAGGAAGATCGAGAGCTGCACCGTGTAGCTGTCGGGCGAGACGAAGGCGACGACGATTGCGCCGAGCGCGCCGGCGACCCCCGTGAAAGCCGCCGACACGCCGAACGCGAGCGACTTGAACATCGGCAGGTTGACGCCCATCGCGGTCGCCGCGATCGGATGGTCTCGCACTGCCACCAGGGCACGCCCGATCCGGCCGCGCAGCAGGTTCCAGGCGAGCAGGAACATCAGGGCTGCCACTGCCAGCGTAAAGAAGTAGAGCCAGCGGTCGGCGCTGAGCGGCTGGCCGAACAGGCTGAACGACAGCGGTGGCTCCGGTTTGGTCAGCACGATGCCCTGCACCCCGCCGGTCAGGCCTTCGATGTGTCGGTATTTCAGGAGCTGCGGAATGGCCAGTGCGAGTCCGAAGGTGGCGAGCGCCAGGTAATGACCGGCCAGCCGCAAGGCTGGAAAACCGACCAAGAAGCCGAAGCCGAAGCACAGCAGCGCGGCCGGCGGCAGCGTGGCCCAGTAGGGCACGCCGAACTTGTCCATCAGCACCGCCGCGGTGTAGGCCCCGAGCGCGTAGAAGGCGCCGTGGCCGAGCGAAATCTGGCCGTTGAAACCGGTCAGGATGTTGAGGCCGAGGATCGCGATCGCATACACCAGCACCAGGTTGAACTGGAACACCCGGTAGTTCTTGACCAGGAACGGCAGCAGCACCAGCGCCACCAGCAGCAGCGCGCTGCCCAGCAGCAGCCACTTGCGATCGGCGTCGCGGCCCGGGGTCATACGCGCACCACCACGGCTTTGCCGAACAGGCCGTTCGGCCGCAGCGTCAGTGTCAGCACGATCAGCACCAGCGCCACCGTCAGCTTGAGTTCGGTGCCGATGACATAGGCGCCGAGCAGGTTCTCGAGCACGCCGACGACGAAGCCGCCGATGACCGCGCCGAGCGGGTTGTCGATGCCGCCGAGCAGCGCCGCTGCGAAGCCGTAGAGCAGTATGCCGGCCATCATGTTGGGGTCGAGGAAGACCACCGGCGCGACCATCATGCCGGCCACCGCACCGATCGCCGCCGCCAGGCCCCAGCCGAGCGCCAGCATCCACGAGACGCGGATGCCGACCAGCCGGGCCGAGTCGGGGTTTTGCGCAGCGGCGCGCATCGCGAGGCCGATCGGCGTGTAGCGGAAGAACGCGAACAGCGCCGCCAGCACCGCCAGCATCACCGCCACCGAGCCGAGGTCGTGCGCCGAGAAGTACTTGGTGGCGAGCAACGAGTCCTTCGGAAACGGGCTCGGGAAAGACTTGATGGAGTGGTCGAAGATCCAGCCCGACAGCGCATTGAAGATCAGCAGCAGGCCGATGAAGACGATGACGTTGGTGAGCACCGGCGCGCGCTCGACCGGCCGCAGGATGACCCGCTGCAGCAGCAGCCCGCCGCCGAACGAGAGCGCGAGGGTGAAGAAGAACGCGCCCCAGTACGGCCAGCCGGCCTGGATCAGGGCCCAGGCGATGAAGGTGCTGAAGGTCGCCATTTCGCCCTGGGCGAAATTGATGTGGTGCGTGGCCTGGTAGATCATCACCAGCGCGAGCGCGACCGACCCGTAGATGCAACCGCTCGCGAGGCCGGAGAAGATCTGGTGGAGGAAAGCTTCCATGTCGTGCTGCCGTGCTTAGTAGCCCAGGTACGCGCGGCGCACCGATTCGTCGTTCTTGATCACTGTGCTCGGCCCGGACAGTGCCACCCGCCCGGTCTCGAGCAGGTAGGCGTGATCGGCCAGGTCGAGCGCCAGGCCCGCGTTCTGCTCGACCAGCAGCATGCTCACGCCGTCTTCCTGGTTGATGCGCCGCATGATGCGAAAGATCTCGGCCACGATCAGCGGCGCGAGGCCGAACGACGGTTCGTCGAGCAGCAGCAGCTTCGGCCGCAGCATCAGCGCACGGCTGATCGCGAGCATTTGCTGCTCGCCGCCCGACAGCGTGCCGGCCTGCTGCGCGCGCCGCGTCTTGAGGATCGGAAAGCGCATGTAGGCCTTTTCCAGGTCGAGCGCGAGGCCGGCCCGGTCGCGCCGCACGTAGGCGCCTAGGCGCAGGTTTTCCTCGACCGTCAGTGCGCTGAATGTGCCGCGCCCGTCGGGCACGTGCGCGATGCCCATGCGCACCACGCTCTCGGTCGGCAGCCCAACGAGCTGGCGGCCCTCGAAGAGGACGCTGCCGCTGGTGCGCACGGTCTGGCATAGGGCGCGCAGCGTGGTCGTCTTGCCGGCGCCGTTGGCGCCCAGGATGGCGGTGATGCGGCCGGCGTCGAGCTTGAAGTCGAGGTCGGTGAGGACCTGCGTGGCTCCGTACGAGGCGCACAGCTTCGAGACCTGCAGCAGCGGGTCAGGCATGCGCCGGTGCTCCGAGGTAGGCCTCGATCACGTCGGGGTGCTGCTGGATGTGGGCCGGAGCGCCCTCGGCAATCTTGCGGCCGAAGTTGATCGCGACGATGTGGTCGGACACGCCCATCACGAGGCTCATGTGATGCTCGACCAGCAGCACCGTCACCTTCAGGCGGTCTCGGATGTCGCGGATGAGGCGTGACAGCTCGCCCAGTTCCTCGTGGTTGAGGCCGGCCGCCGGCTCGTCGAGCAGCAGCAACTTGGGGTCGGCGGCAAGCGCGCGCGCGAGTTCGACCCGCTTCTGAATCGCGAACGGAAGGTCGCCGACCAGCCGGTGCGCGACCGCGGCAAGGCCGAGGTACTCGAGCAGCGCATCGGCGCGTTCGCGCAGCCGCCGCTCCTCGACGCCCACGCTGGGCAAGCGCAACGCACTTGCGACGAAGCCGGCCGACGAGCGCGAGTGCGCGCCGACCATCACGTTCTCGCGCACCGGCAGGGTCCGGAACATCGCCAGGTTCTGGAACGTGCGTCCCATGCCGATGCCGGCGGCCGCGTGGGTCGGCATCGCGGCGATCGACCGGCCCTCGAACAGGATGTCGCCGGATTGGTACTGGTACAGCCGGGACAGGCAGTTGAAGAGCGTCGTCTTGCCGGCGCCGTTGGGTCCGATCAGGCCGCAGACCTGGCCGCGTGCCACGTCGAAGCTCACGCCGTCGAGCGCCACGATGCCGCCGAAGCGGACCGTGACGCCGCGCACGCTGAGCAAGGCCGAAGCACGACCGTCGTCCTGTTCCGCCATGGGCCCCCTGCCGCTTCGAACCGCACGCCGGTCCGGGTGCGGTTATAGGCGGCCCGACCCGCCGGGCGCAATTGTCGAATGCGCTACGCGGGCTTGCCCGGGGGGCACGCGATGTGTCGCGGGCGTGCTATATGCGCCCGCCCAAGCCGTTCCGGCGCGGGTCAGAGCGATTCGACGATCACCAGCTCCACCTCGCCCACGCCGGCGGCCTTGCGGTGCGCCGCAGCCGCCAGGTACTCGGGGGAGTCGTGGCAGGCCACCGCCTGCTCGAGACTGGCGAACTCGATCACCACGAAGCGCGCATAGCGGTCGGTGCCTTCGAGCACCTTGAAGCGTCCGCCGCGTGCCAGGATCTTGCCGCCGTGGGCGGCGATGATGGCGGGCACCAGGTCGGTGTATTTCTTGTACTCGGTCGGGTTGTCGACCCGGCCGCGAGCGATCCAGTAGGCAGGCATGGAATGTCTCCAGCTTTAGACGGTGAGTTTCGTGCCCAGACTGGGCAGCCAGGTCGCGAGCTGCGGAAACAGCGCGATGGCGATGATGGCGGTGAGCAGTGCGATCCAGTAGGGCACCGAGCCGGCGAAGATCTCGCTCACCGACAGGCCGGGCTCGTCGGCCGCCGCCTTGACGGTGAAGACGAGGATGCCGAACGGCGGTGTCAGCAGGCCGGTCTCGATCGCCAGGATGCCGAGGATGGCGAAGGCGATCGGGTCGAATCCGACCGCCACCGCGACCGGCGCGAAGACCGGCACCGTCAGCAGGATGATCGAGATCGAGTCGATGATGCAACCGAGGACGAACCACACCCCCACCATCAGCGCGAGGATCGCGTAGGGCGAGAGCCCCGAGCCGAGGAAGAACTCCTTGGCCGCGCCGGTGATGCCGGTCATCGCGAGGATGCGCGAATAGAGCTGCGCCGTGACCAGCAGCAACAGCAAGGGTGCCGAGGTCCGGCCGACCGACAGGATCGCCTCGACCATCTCCTTGCCGCGCATGCCGCGCGCCAGCGCCAGCACCAGCGCCAGGGTCGCGCCGACGCCCGCGCCCTCGGTCGGCGTGAACGCGCCGAGCCAGATGCCGCCGAGCACCAGCACCACCAGCATCAGGATGCCGAGCGTGCTCCAGAGGATGGTTCGCAGCGGCACCTCCGACGCATCGGCGTTGGCGTGGCGCGCCGCGTGCTGCACGGCCGGCAGGTCGACGCCCTCACCCACCCGATGCGGGCTGGTCTTGGCGACCCAAACGATGTAGCCGATGTACAGCGACACGACCAGAAAGCCCGGGATGATCCCGGCGATGAAGAGCTTGCCGATCGCCAGTTCGGTCAGCACGCCCCAGACGATCATCAGCACCGACGGCGGGATCAGCATCCCCAGGCAGGCACTGCCGGCGATGCAGCCGAGCGAGAACTTGCGCTCGTAGCCGTGGCGGCGCATCTCGGGGTGGGCGATCTTCGAGAACGCGGCCGCGGCCGCGATCGAAACGCCGGTGACGAACGCGAAGACCGCGTTCGCAAGCACCGTCGCGACGCCCAGGCGCCCCGGCACCCACTGTGTGAGCCGATTGACGAGCGTGAAAAGATCCCGCGCGGCGCCGCACTTGGCGAGGAACTCGCCCATCAGCATGAACAGCGGGATCACCGCGAACACGTAGTCGCGCAGCGCCTCGTAGGCGGTATTCGCGCTGAACTGCTGGACCGTGTGCCAGTCGCCGTTGACGAGCCAGATGCCGAGCAGGCTCGTCACGCCGAGCGAGACCGCGATGTGGAAGCCGCAGAACACCAGGGCGAGCAGCACGCCCACCAGGATCATCATGTCGCTTGCGTTGAACATCTTGCTGCTGCGGTCCGTTCAGTGCGACGCCGAAACGACGGTCGGAAGCTGGCCGGAGCGCGCGCGTGCGATGTTCTCGGCCATCGTGACCAGATAGCTCGACGCCGCCAGCGCGGTGCCGATCACCAGCACGACGCGGGTCGGCCAGGTCGGCACCCGCAGCGCGCCCTCGCCCTCGAAGCCGTTCGAGGTCCAGGCATAGACCGCCGGCTCGATGCTGCCCCAGCACAGGAAGGCGAAGAAGGCGGCACCCAGCAGCGACCCGAGCGCGACCATCCACGACTGCGCCGCCGGCGGCAGCCGCTTGACGAACACGTCGACGTTGAGCATGCCGCCCGAGCGGATCGCGAACCCCGCCTGCAGGAAACAGATGATCACGATCGAGGTCGAGACGATCTCCGGCGTGCCCTTGACCGGGCTGTTGAACACCACCCGCCCGGTCACGTCGGCCACCACCAGAAAGCACAGCAGGAACGCGAGGAACGCCGCCAGGTACAGCAGCGTGCGGGCGATCAGGTCGTTAAGCCGGGTCAGCATGGGGTCTCCTGCGCCGCCGCGTCAGGGGCGCGGCGGCGGGTGGCAGGCAGCAGGCAAATTGCGACGGCTACTTGATCGGATAGCGCACCGGCCACTTGTAGCCGAGCTTCTCGGCTTCCTCGAGGGTCAGCTTCAGCACCTGGCTCGCCGGCAGGCCCTGCTTGTCGAGCTCGGTCGCACGTTCCTGCGGCCAGTTTGTGAGCGACTTGGCCCAGTCGAGGCGGACGCTGTCGGGCACCTTCTTCACCACCGCACCGACGCGGGTCAGCTCGGCCATCTGCTTCGGGTAGTTCTCTTCGTTGACCTTGCCGGTCATCGCCTCGTATTCGCGCCCGACCTCGAGAACGATGTCCTGCACTTCCTTCGGCAGGCGCGCGAAGCGGGCCTTGTTGATGGTCAGGCCGTGCCAGGTGATGGCGCCGAAGCCGACCTCGGTGTAGTACTTTGCGACGTCGGTCAGCTTAAAGTTGACCCAGCCCGACGGGAACATGATCCAGCCGTTGTAGACGCCCGTCTGCATCGAGGTGTAGGCCTCTGGCAGCGCCGACTGCACGGCGGTCGCGCCGGCGAACTCGAGCCACTTGAGGTTGAGGCCGGC
>JBDSZM010000266.1:0-6167 GCA_039925165.1 Burkholderiaceae bacterium | reverse complement strand
ACAACCTGCCGGCTGCCGCCTGGCCCGGCGGCATCGGTGCCTTCACCATCGTCTTCGCGGCCGGGCAGATCGTCGGCCCGAGCCTGGTCGGGCTCGTCGCCGACGGGCCGGGCGGGCTGGCGCGCGGATTCGTCGTCTCGGCGCTGGTCCTGGCGGGAGGTGCGCTGGTCGCCTCGCTGCAGCGGCCGCTAGTCGGCGCTCGCTGAGTCCGGTCAGCCGCTGGCAAGCCCGAGAAAAGTCTTCATCCGCTCGAGTTCGGCATCGAGCTCGCGCCGATAGATCGGATCGCGCGTCGGGCCGCGCTCGACGTGTCCAAGGCGCGCCTGCAGCCGCCCCTTCGCGTCGACCGCGACGTTGCCCCAGCCGATGACGCGATCGCGCCAGAGCAGCGGCAGCGCGTAGTAGCCCCAGCGGCGTGCCGGCGCCGGCACATAGGCCTCGAAGCGATAGGGCCAGCCCCAGAACAGCTCGAAGCGGCGCCGGTCCCAGACCACGGGGTCGAACGGCGCCAGCAGGCGCACCCGTTCCGGCAGCCGTGCCCCGACGTCTGGCGGAGTCTCCTCGGCCGGCCAGTACCAGTCGACGGCGTCGATGCGCGCGTGGGCGAGCCTGGCCTTGGCGCGCAGCAGCGCCGGCCGCAGCTCGGCGCGGTGCTGCGGTACGGCGTGCTGGAGCCGCGCCACCAGGTTCCACAGGCTCGTCGCCGGCAGCGGCGCGTACTGGCGCACGATCAGGTCCACCAGCGTGTCCAGCTGACCGCGCCGCGCGCCGGCGTTGCGGGGTCGCGGCGGGTGCGCATGTGCGGCATAGATGCGCACGCCGCTGTCACGCCGCACCACGCGCAGCAGGCCGCGGTAGTGCAGGGCGTCGAGCAGGTGGGTCGTGGCGTTCGACGCGCCGCCCCAGTAGTTGGTGACGCTGCCATGGGCGAAGTGGGCGTCGACCGTGCGCGGATGGACGCTGCCGTGGGCCTGCACGAACTCGAGGATGGCAGTGGCGCGGCGTCGCGTCGCGGCGTCCCACGGCTTGGTCGCCGAACGCGGGTGCATCGCGGCCCAGTGCGTGCTCGGCAGGAAACCGTAGTTGACGAAGAAGTCTTCCTGCACGTCCAGGCGCGGGTAGCGCCGCTCGAGGTCGCCGGCGACATAGCCCTTGACGCGATGGCGCAGCGTAAGGTCCTGGGCCCGTGCCGGCGCCCGGATCGGGTCGGCCTGGACGAAGCCGAGCGTCTCGATCGCGCGGCCGAGCGTCGTCGGCGCGAACAGCGAGCGCGCGATGGCGTAGCGGCGGAGCGCGTCGAGGGTCGGCGGCATGCGGGGATGATGCCGCAGCCCAGTAGAGTGCGACAGAGTCGCCGGTCTGCACGCTGCGCGGTGCGCCTGACGCGAGCGGTCAGTGCGCACGAGTCGCTGTTGCGCTGGATTCATCCGCCGCATCGGCTGCAAGTTCTGAGCTTCCTTGACCCCCGTGTCGGTCGATCCGGCGCCTTGGCCACGACGCGCCTGCCGATGAGCCTCTGCAGCACTAACGCTCTTCTAACGCCCGGGTGCCTACAACCTCGCCAGACGGGCCGCATCTGGTCCCCCCGGTCCCAGGAGGAGCACCTGACGTGCATCTCGAACTTGCTGCTCGAAGTCGTGCGCGGCGCGGTGACGCTGACCCTGTCGATCTGGCGTCGCGCGACGCCGCGCTGCTCGCCTGGCTGGCCGTCGAGGGGCCGACGCCCCGGGCCCGCCTGGCCGCGCTGCTCTGGCCCGACAGCGATGGCGAAGCGGCCCGCAATGCCTTGCGCCAGCGGTTGTTCCAGCTGCGCCGCCACCTTGGCGGGGAAGCGGTCACGGGCCACGCGACGCTGACCCTCGCCGATGGGGTGACCCACGACCTGGAGTCGTCCGACCAGCTCCTCGGCGTCCAGCTCGCCGTGGTCGGTGGTGAATTCGCCGGCTGGCTCGAGGAGCAGCGCCGGCGGCGGCGCGAACGCCAACACCGCTTGCTGGCCGATCGCGCGCAGCGCGCCGAGGAGGCCGGCGACTGGGCTGCGGCCGTGACGCATGCGAACGAGGTGCTGGCCCTGGAACCGTTGAGCGAGCCCGTGCACCAGCGGCTGATGCGCCTGCACTATCTGAGCGGCAACCGCGCTGCGGCATTGCTGGCCTTCGACGCCTGCGAGCGCGTCCTCAAGGACGAAGTCGGCGCCCAGCCATCGGCCGCGACGCTGGCGCTGCTGGCGACGATCGAGGCCGCGGTGCCTGAACCTGTCGCCCGGCCGGGCGACAGCCTGCCGGCGAGTGTGCAGCGTCCGCCGCGGCTGATCGGCCGCGACCGCGAACTCGCCGCGATGAGTCAGGGCTGGCAGGCCGGCCAGGTGGTCGCGCTGATCGGCGAGGCCGGACTCGGCAAGACGCGTCTGCTGCAGGCCTTCGTCGACAACCAGCCGGGCGTCGTCCGGGCCGCCGGACGTCCCGGCGACGCCGGGGTGCCGTTCGCGACGCTGGCGCGCCTGCTGCGCGGCGTCATGGCGCTGGCCGGTGACGTCGCCGACGGCCCGCTGCCGCCGTCGACACGCAGCGAGATTGCCCGCGTCCTGCCGGAGTTCCACGGTGACGGCGGCCGTCAGGCCGGCGAGGGGCAGCGCCTTGTGCTGCAGCGCGCGGTGCGGGCCCTGCTCGCCAACCAGCCGCAGCTGGTGAGCCTGGTCGTCGACGACCTGCATTTCGCCGATGAAGCCAGCCTCGAGATGCTCGGCGCGCTGATCGATCGCGGTGATGTCGAGGCGGGCTCGGCGTCCGCGCTCAACTGGGCGCTGGCCTACCGCCCTGCCGAGGCCGGCTCGCCGGTGCAGGCGCTGCACGACGGGCTGGTCGAGCAGGCGCAGTTGCTGCCGGTGCCGCTGTCGCCGCTGGACGAACGCGCGTTGGCCGAACTGGTCGACTCGCTGGCGCTGCCGGGCATCGAGGGCCGCGTCCTCGCCCCCGGGCTGCTGCGACGCACCGGTGGCAATCCCCTCTTCGTCCTGGAGACACTCAAGCAGGCCTGGGTCGACCGCACGCTTGCCGATCTGGTCGATGCCGGTTCGATGCCGCGGCCGCTGTCGGTGGGACGGCTGATCGAGCGCCGGGTCGCGCAGCTGTCGCCTTCGGCGCTGGCGTTGGCGCGCGTGGCGAGCATTGCCGGCGTCGACTTCGGCATCGGCCTGGCCGAACACGTGTTGCAGGCCTCGGCGATGCAGTTCGCCGATGCGCTCAACGAACTCGAGTCGGCGCAGGTGTTGCGTGGCACGCAGTTCGCCCACGATCTCGTCTTCGATGCGGTGCTGGCCAGCGTGCCGACGGCCATCGCCCAGCACACCCACGCCGCCGTCGCCGTCTACCTGGCGAAGGCCGGTCGGGAGCCGGCACGCATCGCCATGCACTGGATCGGTTCCGCGCAGCCCCGGCAGGCGCTGCCCTGGCTGCAGAAGGCGGCCGATGCCGCGGGCGCCGCGCTGCGCAACAAGGAACGGATCGTCTTCCTGGAGCAGAAGAGCCGGATCGAGGAGGCCGGCGGCGACCCAGGCGCTGCCTTCGCCTCGCAGATGCTGGCCGCAGAACTGCAGGTCACGGTCGACGGCGAAGGCGGCCATGGCCTGGCCCAGTGCGACCGCCTCGAGGCCCTGGCGTCCGACATGTCACAGCGCATCCGCGCACGCGTTCAGCGCGCCCACCTCGTCATGATGCGCGGCGATGCGTCCGCCTCGGAAGCGATCGCCGCCGACGCCTTGCGCCAGGCGCTGAGGGGCCGCGCGGAGGCTGAACTGGTGGTCGAGTGCCGGCAGCACCTCGCGACCGCGCTGGCCCAGCAGAATCGCTCGATCGAGGCGGTGGCGCAATTCGAGGCTTCGCTGGGCTGGATCGAGGAGCACGCCGGTCCGGAGAGGCGCTGCGAATTCCACGGCAATATCGCGCTCGCCTACGACAACCTCGGCCGGATCGCGGACTCCCTGCCGCACCACGAGGCCGGGATCGCCTTGTCGCAGCAATTGGAGGACCACAGCAACTTCACCATGTGCCTGAGCAACTTCGCCGCCAATCGCATTCTCGGCGGACGTTTGCGTGAAGGCGAAGATCTGCTGCAGCGCGCGCGGCGGTCGCTCGCAATGGCCGACGACCCCTCGAGCCACGAGGGCTTCATGGGCATGCTGCAGGCCATCTGCGACACCCAGGGCGGCCGCTACCGGGATGCGTTGCGGGTGCTCGCGCAGAGCGACGCGCAGCTGGCGCGCTTCGCGCCCGGTTTTTGCCGCATGGTGACGCTGTACCGTGCGGTGTGCTGGGCCCAGCTCGGGCAGTGGGGGCGGTTCCAGCAGGAGCTGGCCGCGCTGGGGGATCCCGCGCAGTTGCCGGCGACCCTGCAGCTGCGGTTGGCACTGCTGCGCTATCAGCGCGACCGGGCGCTGCGCCAACGCGCGCAGACCGTGGAACTGCACGCGGCACTGGAGAAGGTCGGTCACAGCGAAGTCCCCGACCTGCAGCACATGGTGCGCATCGAGATCGCGGCGACCTTGCCGCCCGCCGAAGGCCTCGGCCGGCTCGACGCAATCGTCGCCGACGCGACCCTCCTCGGCCATGCAGGCACCGTGATCGCCGCCCACGCGCGCGCGGCCGTTCTCGCCGCCGAAGCCGGCGACGCGGCGCAGGCGCGGGCCCGCGTGGATGCCGCCCTCGCCTTGTTCGCGCAGGGCAGCATGATGGTCCGCCAGTACCCCGGAGAACTCTGGCTGCACTGCGGCTCGGCGCTGGCAGCGATCGGCGACCGCGTGGCCGCCGTCGACATCGTTTCGCAGGGCCGGGCGTGGCTGCAGGCGGTTGCGCGTGACGGCGTGCCCGAGGAATACCGCGACGGTTTCCTGCACCGCAACCCGGTCAACCAGGCGCTCCATGCGCTGGCCGCACGGCTTGGAGCCGACCAAGGAGGCGGCCCAGGGCGTGGCTGACGCGCGCCGGCGACGACAGCACGCTGCCGCTTGATGCTCCGCCGCGGCGCGCTCTTCCTTACAGCCCGGCGGCGGCGCGCAGCGCCTTGGCCTGGTCGGTGCGTTCCCAGGTGAACTCGGGCTCCTCGCGGCCGAAGTGGCCGTAGGCGGCCGTCTTCTCGTAGATCGGGCGCAGCAGGTCGAGCATCTGGATGATGCCCTTGGGGCGCAGGTCGAAGAAGTCGTGGACCAGCGCCGCGAGCTTGTCGTCGGGGATCACGCCGGTGCCTTCGGTGTAGATCGTCACGTTCATCGGCCGGGCCACGCCGATCGCGTAGGCGACCTGGATCTGGCATTGCTTGGCCAGCCCGGCGGCGACGATGTTCTTGGCGACGTAGCGCGCCGCGTAGGCCGCCGAGCGGTCGACCTTCGAGGGGTCCTTGCCCGAGAACGCGCCGCCGCCGTGCGGGCAGGCGCCGCCGTAGGTGTCGACGATGATCTTGCGGCCGGTCAGGCCGCAATCGCCCTGCGGGCCGCCGACGACGAAACGGCCGGTCGGGTTGATCAGGAACTTGGTGTCCTTGAGCCACTCAGGGGGCAGCACCGGCTTGATGATCTCCTCGATCACCGCCTCGCTGAGGTCCTTGTGGCTGATCTCAGGGTGATGCTGCGTCGACAGCACCACGGTGTCGATCTCGGCCGGCTTGCCGTCCACATACTTGACGGTGACCTGCGATTTCGCGTCCGGACGCAGCCAGTGCAGCTTGCCGTTCTTGCGTAGCTGAGCCTGGCGCTCGACCAGGCGATGCGACAGGTGCAGCGGCAGCGGCATCAGCTCGGCGGTTTCATTGACGGCATAGCCGAACATCAGGCCCTGGTCGCCGGCGCCCTGGTCCAGGTTCAGGCCCTTGCCTTCATCCACGCCCTGCGCAATGTCTGGCGACTGCGTGTCATAGGCGACCAGCACGGCGCAGCCCTTGTAGTCGATGCCATAGTCGGTGTTGTCGTAACCGATGTCCTTGATGACACCCCGCACCACCGAGTGGTAGTCGATCTTCGCCTTGGTGGTGATTTCACCGGCAAGCACCACGAGCCCGGTATTGCACAGCGTTTCGGCCGCAACACGGGAGTACTTGTCTTCCGTCAGGATGGCGTCAAGGATCGCGTCGGAAATCTGGTCCGACACCTTGTCGGGGTGACCTTCCGATACCGATTC
>JBDSZM010000265.1:0-4551 GCA_039925165.1 Burkholderiaceae bacterium | reverse complement strand
AGTCGGCTCACGCAACAGCGCATGGGCCCAGCGACGCACGTTTACCACCGACGCGGCGATGGCCGGCCGGCGCGCCTCGGGCGTGGCCGCCCAGCTGCCCGGGCCCATCCAGTAGTCGATGAAATGCCCGGCGGCGGCATCGCGGTCTCCGGCGTCGAGCGCGCGTGCCGCTGCCGCGACAGCGCCGCGGATGCCGTCGGCGTCGTTCGGCGGCGCCGATTGCGCATCGATCAGGCCGAAGAGGGTCGGCTCGTACAGCACCAGCGCGGCCAGGCGCTGCGGCCGCGCCAGCGCGACGACGAGCGCGAGTGCGGCCCCGTACGAGTGCCCGACCAGCACCAGCGGCGTGCCGGCTCTGGCCAAGACGGGCTCGATCAACGCGGCCTCGTCGGCCAGCGCGATCGTCCGGTCGGACGGCCATTCGGGGCTCTTGCCGGCGCCGTAGGAATCAGGCGCGAGCACATGGCGGGTGGGCGCGAGCAACGCCATCAGGTCGCGCCACTGCGCCGAACTGCTGGCGTTCGAATGCAGGCAGACGACCGCCGGATGCGCGCCCGGACCCGAGCCGGCACCCGCGCCCTGGCCGGCGCCGGCCTCGCGATAGAACGCCGGGGGATGGTCCATGGACAGGCTCCGCGGGTGGGCGCACGGCGGCGCGGCGGCCGAAGTTTGCACGAGCCGCCGGCAGCGCCGCCTAAAATGGCCGCATGAACCGCCCCCGCCTGACTGCGCTCCTGGCCTGCGCCGCCGCTGCGACGAACTGCCTGGCCCAGACCGCGGTGCCGCCGTTCCAGGCCACGCTGTCGACAGGCGCGACCGAGCCCGAAGTGCGCCAGGGCGTGGTCGAGGACAACGGCTCGAAGATCGAGGAACTGCGGGTGCGCGGCCAGGCCCAGCGCATCGTCGTCTCGCCCAAGGTCGGGCCGCGCACGCGTTACGAGATCATCACCGGCGACGGCTCGCGCGAACTCTCGGACGGCGCCGGCAGCACCCGCGGGGCGACCGGCAAGCGGGTCTGGAACGTCCTGAATTTCTGACCCGCGACGGGCCGGGTCCGCACGCTGCCATGGCGGTCTACACCGAAGTCTTGTTCGACGAGGCGGCCGGTCTGATCGAGCGCCTGTCGATCGGGACGCTGCAATTGCTGCGGCCCTGCGCAGGCGGGATCGAGAACACCAATTATTTCGTCGACACCGACCGCGGACGCTACGTGCTCACTCTTTTCGAGCGGCTCGACGACACGCAGCTGCCGTTCTACCTCGCGCTGATGAAGCACCTGGCGGATCGCGGGCTGCCGGTGCCCGGGCCGCACGTCGATGCCGACGGCGCGATCCTGCACCGGCTGGCCGGCAAGCCGGCAGCGGTGGTCGATCGGCTGCCCGGCGTGCACCACCTGGCGCCCGACGCCGCGCACTGCGCGAGCCTCGGCACCCTGCTGGCCGAGATGCACGTGGCGGTCGGCGACTTCACGTTGCAGCAGCCGAACCTGCGCGGCCTCGGCTGGTGGCAATCGACCCTGCCGGTGGTGCTGGCCTTTCTCGATGGCGAGCGGCAGGCGCTGGCCCGCGACGAACTCGACTACCAGCTCACGGTGGCGCGATCCGCGCTTTACGCGACGCTGCCGCGAGGCGCGATCCATGCCGACCTGTTCCGCGACAACGCGTTGTTCGAAGGTGACCGCCTGAGCGGCGTGCTCGATTTCTATTTCGCCGGTGTCGACAGCCTGGCCTTCGACATCGCGGTGTGCCTGAACGACTGGTGCATCGACCTCGAAACCGGCCGCCTCGCGACCGACCGTGCCACCGCGCTGGTGGGCGCCTACGCCGCCGTGCGCCCGCTGACGAACGCCGAGCGGCGCCTGATGCCGGCGCTGCTGCGCGCCGCTGCGCTGCGGTTCTGGATCTCGCGCCTTTGGGATGCCCACCTGCCGCGCGACGCCAAGATATTGACGGCGCACGACCCCGACCACTTCGAGCGCGTGCTGCGCGCGCGGGTGGCGTCGCCCTGGCATCCGCTGCCCGGCAGCGATGCGCCCGATCCCCTCACCGACGACCCGACCGCCCCCGAATGAACCTGCCGACCGTCTCCGCCCGACACGGCGCCCTGTGGGTGCGCCAAGGGTTCCGGGCCTTTGCCCGGCAACCGCTCGCCTTTGGCGGCATGTTCGCGGCGTTCATGTTCACGGTGTTCGTGAGCACGCTGCTGCCGCTGGTCGGCTCCTTGGTGCTGCTGCTCGCACTGCCGCTGGTGACGCTCGGCTTCATGGTCGCCACGCGCGACGCGCTGGAGGATCGGTTTCCGCTGCCGAGCGCGTTCTGGCGCCCGCTGCGCGACGATGCGCGCCGGCGCATGGCGCTGCTGCAGCTGTGCCTGCTCTACGCGCTGGCGACCTTTGCCATCATGTGGCTGAGCGACCTGTACGACGACGGCGCGCTCGATGCGCTGATGCTGGCGCTCTCGGGCTCCGACAAGGTAACGCCCGAGGTCGTCAACCAGCGTATATCCGACCCCAACCTGCGCAACGGCCTCTTGCTGCGCTTCGGCCTGGCCGGGCTGCTGTCGGTGCCGTTCTGGCACGCGCCGGCGCTGGTCCACTGGCACGGCCACAGCGTCGCCAAGGCGCTCTTCGCGAGCACCGTGGCGGTGTGGCGCAACAAGGCCGCGTTCACGGTCTACGGGCTGGCCTGGATCGGCGTGATCCTCGGCTTCACGATCGTTGCGAGCCTGCTGTTCGGCCTGCTCGGTCAGCCGCAGTGGATCGCGTTGGCGGCGATGCCGGCGTCGCTGCTGTTCTCGACCGTGTTTTATGTTTCGCTGTACTTCACCTTCGTCGACTGTTTCGCGGCGGCACCGCCGTCGGCGGCCGCCGCGGGCCCCACCCCAGAGGAATTGCGATGACGAACTCCACATCTCCGGTCGCGCTCGTCACTGGCGCCGGCAGCGGGATCGGCCGCGCCACCGCGCTGGCGCTGCTGAAGGCCGGTTACCGGGTCGTGCTGGCCGGCCGGCGTGCCGAGGCCTTGCAGCAAACCGTCGAGCAGGCCGGCGCGCTCGGCTCGTATGCCCTCGCGGTGCCGACCGATGCGAGCGATCCGACGGCGGTCGACGCGCTGTTTTCGACCGTGAAGCAGAAGTTCGGTCGGCTCGACCTGCTGTTCAACAACGCCGGCACCGGCGCCCCGGCGATCCCGCTCGATGAACTCACCTTCGCGCAGTGGAAGACGGTCGTCGACATCAACCTGACCGGCGTCTTCCTGTGCACCCAGCACGCCTTCCGGATGATGAAGAACCAGACGCCCAAGGGCGGGCGGATCATCAACAACGGCTCGATCTCGGCCCATGCGCCGCGCCCGTTCAGCGTCGCCTACACGGCGACCAAGCATGCCGTCACCGGCCTGACCAAGTCGGTCTCGCTCGACGGCCGCATCCATGACATCGCCTGCGGCCAGATCGATATCGGCAATGCCGCCAGCGAGATGACCGAACGCATGACGCAAGGCGTGCCGCAGGCCAACGGCACGATGGCGGTCGAGCCGCGGATGGACCTGGCGCACGTGGCCGACACGGTGGTCCACATGGCGAGCCTGCCGCTCGATGCCAATATCCAGTTCGTCACAGTGATGGCGACCAAGATGCCCTTCGTCGGCCGAGGGTGAGGCGCGGGCGATCGGCGACGTGCTCCCGCCCGAGCGCCGCACAAAAAAAGTGCCACCGGCGTCTGACTGGCGGCCACGCCCCTCGGGGGCCAGGCGCCGGTCGCTGCCGGCGGTTTTTCTTGTTCTGACAAGCTGAAGGTTCAGGTTCCGATCCGCCCGCCGTCGGTCTTGAAGATCGCAACGGTCGCCGAGCGCGGCCGGCCGGTCGCACCGCCGGCGCCATAACCGGCGTTGGCCGGCCAGTGGCTCGGGTACTTCGCCGGGTCGAGCACGTCGGCCGCAGCGGCGAGCGTTTCGCCCGGGTGCTGGATGTTGACGAACAGCGTCTTGCCGTCGGGCGTCTCGGTACAGCCGGTCAACTCGCAATCGACCGGACCCACGAGAAAGCGCTTCAGCGTATCGGCGGCCGGCTTCTTGCCCACGTAGGTGTCGATGGTGAGCGTGCTTGCGTCGGCCTTCGTGTAGCTCAGCGTCGTCTTCACGCCGTCGCCGACCTTGCCGGGAACGCCGGCCAGCATCATGCAGTTGGACACGTCGGTATAGGCGCCGTCGTCGGTCTGGATCCAGCACAGGCCGGTGTTCTGGCTGAACCACAGGCCGTCCGGGCTGGAGAAGTCCTGCTCGGCGGTCAGCGACGAGAGGTTGATCTTGGTGGCGTCGGCATCCGACTGCGCGCCGAACAGATACACGTCCCAGGTGAAGGACGTCGCGGCGCTGGCGGCCGCTGACTCGGCCATCCGGATGATGTGGCCGTTGAGGTTGCCCGGCGCGCCGGCGGCAGCGCCGGCGTACGAGTCGCTGTACGAACGCGGGTTGGCGGCATCGACGACTTGCTGAGACGCCGTGGCGCTGACCTTGCGGTTGCTGTTATTGGTCAACGTGCAATAGATCTCGC
>JBDSZM010000264.1:0-2867 GCA_039925165.1 Burkholderiaceae bacterium | reverse complement strand
GTGTCGGCGCTGCTCGGCCGGATGCCTTCGGCGGTGGGCTACCAGCCGACGCTGGCCGAAGAGATGGGTCGTCTGCAGGAGCGCATCACGTCGACCAAGGTCGGCTCGATCACCTCGATCCAGGCGGTCTACGTGCCGGCCGACGACCTGACCGACCCATCGCCCGCGACGACCTTCGCCCACCTCGACTCGACCGTGGTGCTGTCGCGCGATATCGCCTCGCTCGGCATCTACCCGGCGGTTGATCCGCTCGATTCGACCTCGCGCCAGCTCGACCCGAACGTCGTTGGTGCGGACCACTACGAGACCGCCCGCGCGGTGCAGGGCACGCTGCAGCGTTACAAGGAACTGCGCGACATCATCGCCGTGCTGGGCATGGACGAGCTCTCGCCCGAAGACAAGCTGGCCGTGGCGCGGGCGCGCAAGATCCAGCGCTTCCTGTCGCAGCCCTTTCACGTGGCCGAGGTATTCACCGGCTCGCCGGGCAAGTACGTGCCGCTGAAGGAAACCATCCGCGGCTTCAAGATGATCGTCTCGGGCGAGTGCGACGCGCTGCCCGAGCAGGCCTTCTACATGGTCGGCACGATCGACGAGGCTTTCGAGAAAGCCAAAAAAGTCAACTGACCGCGGCACGCGCGAAGGAACGATATGGCAACCCTGCACGTCGACGTGGTCTCGGCCGAAGGCAGCATCTTCTCCGGTGAGGCCACGTTCGTGGCCTTGCCCGGCGAGGCCGGCGAGCTCGGCATCCTGCCGCGCCACACGCCGCTGATCACGCGCATCCGTCCGGGCGCGGTGCGCATCGCCAAGGCGAATGCCGACGGCACCGCCAGCGGCGAGGAAGAATTCGTCTTCGTGGCGGGCGGCATCCTCGAGGTGCAACCCGGCACGGTCACCGTGCTGGCCGATACCGCGATCCGCGGTCGCGACCTCGACGAAGCCAAGGCCGCCGAGGCCAAGCGCATGGCCGAGGAGGCGATGAAGAACGCGAAGAGCGACATCGATTTCGCCAAGGCCCAGGGCGAGTTCGCCGCCATGGCGGCGCAGATCGCGGCGCTGCGCAAGTTCCGCGGGAAGTGACGCGCTTGAAGTAGGCGCCCTCAACGCCCCTGCACGCCGAACGCCCAGGCGACGAGCGTGAAGGTGGCGAACGACAGCACCGTCGTGGCCATGATGATGCGCGCCACCCGGCCGTTGTCGGCACCGAAGCGCTCGGCCAGCAGCGACACGTTGCTGGCACTCGGCAATGCCGCCACCAGCACGATCACCATCAGTCCGAAGCTCGGCACGTCGATGCCCGCGGCGCGCAGCGCGAGCCCCGCGCCCAGCACCAGCAGCGGGTGCAGCAGCAGCTTGATCGCGACCACCGGCAGGTAGTCCCGTGGCGCAGTGCGGGTGTGGCTGTGTTGCCCGGCGCGCCAGAGCACCGCGCCGATGGTGAAGAGGGCCACGGGCGAGGCCGAGTCACCCAGCATGCGGATCACCTGGTCGAGCGGACTCGGCAGTGTGTATCCCGAGGCGGCGAACAGGGCGCCCAGACCGATGGCCCACGGCAGCGGGTTGGTCATCGCGCCACGCAACGACCGCAGCAGGCCTGCCAGCGTGTCCTGCGAGCGCGTGAGGCCGTCGTCGCCGAGCGTGTGCGACGGGTCGGGCTGCGCCTGCGCGATCGCGATGCACAGCGAACTGGTGACGATGAGGTCGATCAGGATCGTGCCGATCGCCGGCCCGGCAGCGCGTTCGCCCAGCAGGGCGACGAGCAGCGGCACGCCCATGAAGCCGGTGTTCGGGAATGCGGCCACCAGCGCCCCGAAGGCGGCGTCGCGCAGGCCGACGCCGCGACCGCCGACATGCCGGCGACGCGTCAGCGCGATCGTCAGCATCACGGTGGCGAGCGCGCACAGGCCGTAGGCGGCCATCAATGCGGGGTCGATCAGCTTGGCGAACGGCATGCTCGCGCCGAAGCGAAACAGCAGGCAGGGCAGGGCGAAAAAGAGCACGTAGGTGTTCAGGCCCGGGATCGCCGATTCCGGCAGGACCCGGCGTTGCGCCGCCGCATATCCCAGCAGCACGAGTGCGAAGAAGGGGAAGGTGACGGCGAGAATGGACTCCATGCAACCAGTATCGCAAGCGTCGCTGCCCGACACGCTGAACCCGGCGCAACTCGAGGCGGTCCACTATCTCGGCGGGCCCTGCCTGGTGCTGGCGGGGGCCGGTTCGGGCAAGACGCGCGTGATCGTGCACAAGATTGCCCGGTTGCTGCAGGCTGGCTATGCACCGGGGCAGATCGCCGCCATCACCTTCACCAACAAGGCCGCGCAGGAGATGCGCGAGCGCGCCAAGGCACTGGTCGGCCCGCGCGCCGCCAAGCACCTCGTGATCAGCACCTTCCACTCGCTGGGCGTGCGCATGCTGCGTCGCAGCGGCGAGCGCGTCGGGCTCAAGCCCAACTTCAGCATCTTCGACAGCGACGACGTGCTCGGCCTGTTGAAAGAGGCCGGCGGCAGCAGCGACAACGCGCTGGCGCGGCGCTGGCAGTGGGCGATCAGCCTGTGGAAGAACCAGGGCCTCAACAGCGCGCAGGCACTGGCGATCGCCGCCGATGACGACGAGCGCATCGCCGCGCAGGTGATGCAGCGCTACGAGGAGCGCTTGGCCGCCTACCAGGCCGTCGACTTCGACGACCTGATCGCGCTGCCGAACCGGCTGCTGCAGTCCGACGCCGAGGTTCGCGCCACCTGGCAGGACACCCTGCGCTACGTCCTCGTCGACGAGTACCAGGACACCAACGCGATCCAGTACGAGTTGCTCAAGTCGCTCGTCGACCACCCCGACGACCGTCGGCGCGGCATGTTCACCGCGGTCGG
>JBDSZM010000263.1:0-4137 GCA_039925165.1 Burkholderiaceae bacterium | reverse complement strand
CGCGAGCATCGGGAACTCGCCGATGGTCTGGCCCGTCGTGATTTTCACAAGCCGCGCGCCGTAGACGAGCATGCACACGGCCATCGCGAGCATGCACAGGCTGGCAATCCCAGCAACCGGCGGCGCGCTGAGGGTGAGCAGCACGAATGCCATCGCTGCTACGGTGATTCACGCCAGGTCTGGCGACGCCATCACGCGCGCATCACCCTCCTCGACGTTCACGCCCCGGGGTGCGCCTACTTGGTGTCTTCGATGCGCTTGAGCAGCGCCGCGTACTTTGCGCCGTACTTGTCGCGGATCGGTTGCGTCGCCTTATAGAAGGCCGGCTTGTCGGCGACCACGAACTGCACGCCCTTGGCCTTGAGGTCGCCCTCGGCGGTGGCGGTCTTTTCGTCCCACAGTTTGCGCTCCTCGAACTGGGCTTCGCGCGAAAGCTTGGTGAGCAGTGCCTTGTCCTCGGCCGTCAAGCCGTCCCAGGTGCGCTCGGAGAAGATGAAGATTTCTGGAATGATCAGGTGCCCGGTCAGGTTGTAGACCTTGCTGACGCGATAGTGGTTCTGCGCCAGCAGTGTGGGCGGGTTGTTTTCGGCGCCGTCGACCACGCCGGTCTCGAGCGCGCTGTACACCTCGTTGAAGCCCATCGAAATGCCGTTGCCACCCATCGCGTTCATGGTCTCGACGAAGATCGGGTTGCCCATCATCCGGATCTTCTGGCCCTTCAGGTCGGCCGGCACGACGACCGGCTTCTTGCCGTAGACGTTGCGCACGCCGGCATCCATCCAGCCCAACGCGACGATGCGCGAAGCCGGATTGCTGTTGATCTTGTCGAGCAGCTCGGCGCCGATTGGCCCGTCGATGACCATGCGCATGTGTGCTTCGTCGCGAAAGATGAAGGGCAGATTGAAGACGTTGAGCTCGTCGACCACCGGGCCCATCGCGCCGACCGAGATGCGCGCGATCTGCAACGCGCCCACCTGCGCCTGTTCGATCATTTCCTTCTCGCCGCCGAGCTGCATCGACGGATACATCTGCACCGAAATGCGGCCGTTGGTCTGGGCCTCCAGTTTCTTGCCCATGCGCATGATGGCTTCGACCGTCGGATAGCCGAGCGGGTGCACGTCGGACGCTTTCCAGACCGTCTTGGATTGCGCCGTAGCCTGCATCGAGATGCTGACCGCGCCGAGAGCGAGCAGCCCGGCGCACAGCCTAATCAAAACACGTTTATTCACTGTCGTCTCCTGGTTTGGAGCACGGGAAGCCGTGCTCTCGGTGATGAATCGGCGCTGCTTCGGTGGCGGGATCACGATCTCCGCGCCTTTGGCGATGCTGGCAGGCGAGCGCTGGACGATTGACTCCTGCGCGACGTGGAAATTCTTCGTCGTCAGCGACAGCGCCGGTGGAAGGTTTGCACGCCGCCTCGCGCCAGCCCGACGTGCCGCCGGGTACGCAGCCGTCGATGAATCCTGCTTTGCGGGATGAAACACAAGCGGCGGTGCAGGCTTCGGGTTCGCGCACGGCGTTGCCTTATTGAGTGGCGGTGAGACCGCCGTCGATGGTGAGGATCTGCCCGGTGACGAATGCCGCGCCCGGGCCGCAGAAAAACACGGCGGCGCCGGCGACATCGCTCGCTTCGGCGACACGCCCGAGTGGAATGCGCTGAAGGATGTGCGCTCGTGTCTCGGGGTCGGTGAGCCAGTGCGCGCCCATCTCGCCGCGCACGACGGTCGGCGCCACCCCGTTGACAGTGATGCGGTGGGTCGAGAGCTCGACCGCGTGCTGTTTGATCAGCATCGCGAGCGCCCCCTTGGTCGCGCAGTAGGCCGAGTAGCCGCGGTCGCGCATGCCGAGCTGTGCGCGCACCGACAGCACATGCACCTGGCGGCCCGGTACGCGCCCGGCGGCAATGCCGCCGACCTGGTGCCTCGCTACCGCCTGCGCCAGAAACATCGCGGCCTTCAGGTTGACTTGCACGACCTCGTCGAAGGCTGCTTCAGTGACGTCGGCCAGCCGCTCTTCGCGCTGGATGCCGATGCAGTTGACGAGAATGTCGAGCGCGCCGAAGTGCTGCGCGGCCTGGTCGACCGCGGCACGAATGCTGGTGGTTGTGTGCGCATCCATCGCCAAGCCGAGGGCGTCGTGGCCCGCGGCTTGAAGCCGTTCGGCGAGAGCCTCGGCCTTGTCGACGTGGCGGCCCGCAATCGCCACCCGCGCACCCGCCGCCGCCAACGCCCGCGCGACCGCTTCGCCGATGCCGCCGTAGCCGCCGGGAACGAACGCCACCCGGTCGGCGAGACCGAAGAGGCCGGACAGATCCGTGGCGGGCGGCGCGGCAGCGGGGAGCGAATCGGTCATCGGGTCAATCCATCAACAGCCCACCGTTGAGGTCGAGCACCTCGCCGGTGATGAAGCCCGACAGTGGCGACGCGAGAAAGCGCACCGCGTGGGCGAATTCTTCCGGCTCGCAGAAGCGTCCCACCGGGATCTGGCGCATCAGCTCTTCGCGCTGCGCGGCACTGAGTTGCTCGGTGATCATCGGTGTGCGCACATAGGCCGGCGCGATGGCGTTGGCGGTCACCCCGAAGGCCGCCAGCTCGCGGGCGAGCGAGAAGGTCAGTGCGCTCATTGCGCCCTTCGAGACCGAGTACGCGGTGCCGGCCGTGAGGCCGCCGGTCTTCGCGGCCAGCGAGCTGGTATTGATGATGCGACCCCAGCGCCGCGCCTTCATCGCCGGGACGACGCACTGGGCCCAGAACAGCGCCCCATCGAGATTGGCGGCCATCACGCGGCGCCACTCGGCCAGGTCGGTGGCCTCGACCTTGTTGTTCGACAGGATGCCGGCGTTGTTGACGAGAACGTCGACCGCGCCGAAGCGTTGCACGACCCGCTCATGGGCGTCGCGCACGGCCTCGGGGTCGCCGATGTCGCAGCGCAGGCCGAACACGGCGTCGCGATGTTCAAGCCGTAGCGCGTCCATCGAGGCGGCGTTCAGATCGATCATGGCCACGCGGCAGCCGTCGGCGCGAAGCGCATGCACGACCGCACGACCCATGGTGCCGCCAGCGCCGGTGACGAGCGCGACCTTGCCTTCGAGGGAGGCAGGGAAGTTCATGCTTCGAGCACGCTCTTCTTGCCGAACAAGCCGCGCGAGCGGAAGGTCACAACCGCGATGAAAAGGAAGTACATCGACATCAGCGACCACTCGGAGGCATAGGCGCCTGTGAAGCCGACGACGAGGCCGACCATCAGCCCGGCAATCACCGCGCCCCACAGCGAGCCGACCCCGCCGAGCACGATGATCAGGAATGCCGGCACGACCGCGTCGACGCCCACCTGCGGCCGAATTCCCCAGATCGGCGCCATCACGACACCGGCAATCGCGGCGAGCGCGACGCCGAGCATGAACACCGCGGAACGTAGCCGACTCAGGTTGATGCCCAGCGCGCGCACCATCTCGCTGTCGTGCGCGCCGGCCTTGATGATCGCGCCGTAGGGCGTGCGCTCCAGGAACAGCCACAGGCCGAGGATCGCGACGACCGCGAAGGCGCTGGCAAACACGCGGTACCTGGAGTAAATCAGGTCTCCAATCATGAATGCGCCCGAGATCGATGGGGGCAATGCGAGTTGCTGCTCGTTCGATCCCCAGGCCAGTCGGATCAGCTCCTCGATCACCAGCGCCGCACCGAAGGTCAGCAGCAACCCATAGAGCGGGTCGCGCCCATAGGTGCGGCGCAGGCAAAGTTCGAGCAGCAGCCCGAACACGCCGACGACCAGCGGCGCGACAAAGAGGGCGATGGCGTAGCGCGTGCCGATGGGCAACGTCAGATAGGCGGCCTGCAGCTCCGGGAACCATCCCAGCCTGGGCGCGACCAGGAACAGCGCCACGTACATGCCGAGCGCGAACAGCGAGCCGTGCGCGAGGTTGATGGTCTCCATGACCCCGACGATCAGCATGAAGCCGAGCGCTATCAGCGCAAACAGCAGGCCGAGCGAGATGCCGTTGGCCAGGTGGGGGATCAATGACAGCAGCGTATCCATTGCCCAGTGCTATTGCTGGTAGCTCGGCGTCGCGTCGTACGACTCCAGCTTGCACATCTTGGAGGCGTCAGTGTCGACCACGTCCTTCGGGTCGACGTTGGC
>JBDSZM010000262.1:0-7649 GCA_039925165.1 Burkholderiaceae bacterium | reverse complement strand
CGCTCGGCCAGCGTCGCGTGCAAGGCGCGCAGCGCCTCCAGCCCGCTGAAATCGATGTGGTTGACCGGCGACATCAGCACCAGCACGCGCCGGATCGGTGTCGCGTCCGGGCGCGCCGACTGCTGCGCCAGGTAGCCCGCGATCACCGCCGGCAACTGGCGCGCATTCGTGAACAGCAGGCTCTCGTCGATGCGCAGCGCGAGCACGCCGGGCGTCTGCTCGACCCGGTGCCGGCCGACGTTGCGGTAGTGCTCGGTGCCGGGGATGCGGCCGATCAGCGCGGTGTGCGGCCGCGCGGTGCGCTGCAGCAGCAGCGCGATCGACAAGGCCACGCCGACGCCGAGCGCGATCTCGAAGCTGCTGAAGACGGTCAGCAGCGCGACGACGAGCATCACCGCGAACTCGCTGCGCGCGTAGCGCCAGGCGAGCACGAAGGCCGACCATTCGGCCACCCCCAGCACCGCCAGCACGATGCTCGCCGCCAGCACCGCCTTGGGCAAGAGCGCCAGCGGCGCCGCCAGCCAGACCATCGCCAGGCCCATGAAAATCGCCGCGAAGGCGCCCGCCATGCGGGTGCGCGCGCCGGCCTCGGCGTTGATGGCGCCACGCGAGAAGCTGCCGGCCACCGGCATGCCGGCGCCGAACGCCGCGACCAGGTTGGCGCCGGCCAGCCCGGCCAGTTCGCGCCGCGGGCTGACCGTTTCGCCGCGCTGCAGGGCCAGGCTCTCCGACACCGCCAGGCTGCTCACGAAGGTGACGAGCGCGATCAGCCCGGCACTCGGCAGCAAGCGCCACCACAGGGCCGGATCGAGCGGCGGCAGGGCCAGCGGCAGCGCCATCGGCGGCAGGCTGCCGACCAGATCGACGCCCTCGGCAAGGCGTTGCAGCACGAGCACCCCCAGCACCGCGCCGGCGAAGATCGCGAGCGGCGCGATGCGTGCCGCCAGTTGCGCGGTCTGCTCCGGCAGCCAGCGCCGCAGCAGCGGCGCGGCGCGGCGCCGCGCCAGCACCAGCAGCAGCAGAGCGCCGATGCCGAAGGCCGCGGTCGCGGCATGGCCGACATGGCCGCTGTCCCACCACGACGCCAGCACCTGCGGCGCGTTGAAGCCGCGCGCCGGGTTGCCCAGCAGCACCGGCAGTTGCGACAGCGCAATCGACAGCGCGGCCCCGGTCGAGAAGCCCTGCAGCACCGGCACGCTGAGCAGCGAGGCGAGCGCGTCGAGCCGCAGCAGCGCCGCCGCCGCGAGCAGCAGGCCCGACTCGGCGGCCAACACCAGCGCTGCATCGGTGGCCGTCGTGGCGGGCGCACCGGGCGCGGCCGCGGAACCGGCGATCGCCTGCGCCGTCATCAGCGCGATCAGCGCCACCGGCCCGACCGAGCTGACGCGGCTCGAGCCGAGCACTGCATACGCCAGCATCGGCAGCAGGCTCGCGTAGACGCCGACCTGCGGCGGCAGCCCGGCGAGCAGCGCATACGCCAGGCTCTGCGGGATCAGCAGGATCGCGACGATGAAGGCGGCCAGCGCATCGTCGCGCGCTGCGCTGTGCAGGTAGGCGCGCAGCCCGCCACGCAGTCGCTCGACGACCGTAGCGGTCAATCGACCTTCGCGCCCGAGGCCTTCACGACCCGGGCCCACTTCGCGGTCTCGTCGGCGATGAATTTGGCAAAGTCGGCCGGCGGCCGGCCGCCCGGGATCGCGCCCTGCGCCAGCAGCCGCTCCTTGACGGCCGGCGACGCGAGCGCCTTGGCGGTCTCCTGCTGGATCCGGTTGACGATGTCGGCCGGGGTGCCGGCCGGCGCCAGCAGGCCGAACCACGAGCTGGCTTCGTAGCCCTTCAGCCCGCCGGCCTCGGCGATGGTCGGCAGCTCGGGCAGGGCGGCGCTGCGGGTCGCACTGGTCACCGCCAGCGCCTTCAGTTTGCCGGCCTTGATCTGCGGCAGCGCCGACGGCAGGTTGTCGAACATCAGGTCCATGGTGCCGCCGAGCAGGTCGAGCAGCGCCGGCCCCGAGCCGCGGTACGGGAAGTGCAGCATGAAGGTGCCGGTCATGGACTTGAACAGCTCGCCGGCAAGGTGGATCGAGGTCCCGTTGCCGCTCGACGCCATGTTCAGCTTGCCCGGATTCGCCTTCGCATAGCGGATCAGGTCGGGCACGCTGTTGATCTTGTAGGCCTCGGCCTTGGCCGGGTTCATCACCAGCACGTTCGGCACGCCGGCGACCAGCACGATGGGCACGAAGTCCTTGATGTGGTCGTAGGGCATCTTCGGGTACAGCGCCGGGTTGATGGCGTGCGTGCCGACCGTGCCCATCAGCAGGTTGTAGCCATCGGGCGCCGATTTGGCGATCGCATCCGCCCCGATGTTGCCGCCGGCGCCGGGCTTGTTGTCGACGACGAACGGTTGGCCGAAGACGCGGCTCAGCTCCGGCGCGATCGCGCGCGCCAGGATGTCGGTGGTGCCGGCCGGGGCGAACGGCACGACGATGCGCACCGGCTTGGTCGGCCAGGCGTCCTGGGCGCGGCTGGCAGCGGGCCAGACCCCGGCTGCGGCGGCGGCAGCGAGCAGTTGGCGGCGGGAGATCGAGGTCGGCATGGCAAGGCTCCGTAAGGGTCGTGCGAGGGGGCTCAGCGGCGCAGTGTGGCTCAGGTCTCGCCGGGCGGCGCACAGGGCTTGCCCGCGCCCGACGCCCTCGCAACCGTCGTGCCCTGGCGACAACCCGCGCACGGCCGGAAGACGGGGCTGTCGATCGCGGCCGGAAGCGGCGAAACTGCGGGTCGCGGTTGCCACCGAAGCGCCGGCAGCCGCTCGATAGTCCAGCCGTTCAGCCGTCAGGAGTCGTCCCATGGGCCCGCCCGCAGATCCGTCCGTCCCCCTCGATCCCTGCGCTGTCGACGACCCCGGTGACGCCAGCGCGGCCGGCGTCACCCGGCGTCGCTTCCTGCGCGACGGCGCGGCCGTCGCGGCGACGCTTGGCGGGATCGGCACCGGTCTGGCGGGCTGCGGCGGCGGCACGTCGCCGGAAGGTACCTTCGGCCACGGCGTGGCGAGCGGCGACCCGCTGGCCGATCGCGTGATCCTGTGGACCCGCGTCAGCCAGGGCGCAGCGACCGCGGTCGAGGTGGGCTGGGAGCTGGCACGCGATCCGCTCTTCGCGAGCATCGTCGCCTCGGGCACCACCAGCACCAGCGCCGCACGCGACTACACCGTCAAGGTCGACGTCACCGGGCTCCAGCCGGCGACGCTCTACCACTACCGCTTCCGCTACGCGAGCGAGTACTCGCCGGTCGGCCGCACCCGCACCTTGCCGACCGGCGCGGTTGCGCAGGCGCGGCTGGGCGTGAGCTGCTGCGCCGCCTACCCGGTCGGCCAGTTCCACGTCTATGCCGATGCGGCGCGGCGCGGCGACCTCGATGCGATGGTGCTGCTGGGCGACTACATCTACGAATCGGACCTGAGCCGCGGGCTCGAATTCGCGTCACGCCTGATCGGCCGCAACTGGGAACCCGATCGCGAGCTGATCACGCTGCAGGACTACCGCGAGCGCCACGGTTTCTATCGCGGCGACATCGACCTCAAGGCCATGCACGCCGCGATGCCGGTGATCGCGGTGTGGGACGACCACGACCTGATCAACGGCATCTGGCGCGACGATGCGAGCGCGCACGATCCGAGCAAGGGCAGCTTCACCGCGCGCCGCGCCGCCGCGATGCAAGCCTGGCAGGAGTGGCTGCCGATCCGCCTGCCCGACCCGCTGCAACCGCAGAAGATCTATCGCCGCTTCGACTTCGGCACCCTCGCGAGCCTGCACATGCTCGATGCGCGCGCGCTCGGCCGCGACGCGCCGGCCTCGCGCGCCGACGACCTGTCGGGCGCGACCGCGGTGGCGAGCCGGCAGATGCTCGGCGCCGAGCAGTCGGCCTGGCTCGAGGCGGGCCTCGCGGGGTCGACCGCGACCTGGCAGGTTCTCGGCTCGCAGGTCTGGATGGGCCGCTTGCACCTGCCGGTGAGCGTGCTCGACGATTTCAGCGAGGACGCGATCTCGGCCTTTCTGTCGGCGCAAGCGACGCCCGAGGCCGTGCGCACCGATGCCCAGCGCGCGCTCGTGAACCAGCCGAGCGCAACCTACAAGAACGACACCTGGGACGGCTACCCGGCGGCGCGCGAGGCGGTGTTCGGCGCCGCGCGCCGCAACGACCGCAACCTGGTGGTGCTGGCCGGCGACTCGCACAACGCCTGGGCCAGCGACCTGAAAGACGCGAACGGCGTCGCGGTCGGGGTCGAGTTCGCGACCTCCTCGGTCACCTCGGCCGGGCTCGAACTGGAATTGCCGCGCATCGGACGCCAGTTCCTGGCCGACGCCTTCGTCGAGATGGTGCCCGACCTGCGCTACGCCCAGACCACCAACCGCGGCTACCTGGTCGTCACGCTGACGCCGGCGCAGGCGCGCTGCGACTATGTCTTCGTCGACTCGGTGCTGCAGAACGACCTGAACTCGCGCGTCGGCAAGAGCCTGGCCATGTTGCCGGGGGCGGGGAACCGGCGGGTGGTGGAGGTATGAGCGGCGCGGTTGGGCTCGGCTGCGTTCTCCTCGAAAACCGATCGTCCGTCAATCGATGCCGACTCGCATGAACCGGCGCCGTAGCCGCAGCAACGTTCGCTCGGCATCTGCAGGGCGTTTGAGTCCGCACTCCCACACCGTCCACACCCGCCAGCCGAGTCTGCGCAATGCAGCAACTCGAAGGCGATCGCGCCGAGTGTTGGCGCGAAGCTTCTCGGACCAATAGGCAACGTTGCTGGAGGGCGCTCGTCCTGCGCGACAGGTATGCGCGTGCCAGAAACAGCCGTGGACGAACAGCGCCACGCGGTACTTCGGGAAAACAAGATCGGGCCTGCCAGGGAGGCCGTTAACATTCACTCGAAAGCGCAGTCCCAGCCGATGCAGACCTCTGCGTAAAGCAAGTTCCGGCGCGGTGTTGCGCTGACTGATGCGGGCCATCAAGCAGCTTCGTTCGTCACGGCTCATTCGATCCACCATGCCGCTTCCCAAATCTCAAACTATCGAATGAACGTCATGTACGGCCCCGGCATACTCTGCCGCACTCTGACGATCGCCACCACGGGCTCGAGTTCCAAACCGTTTGCATACGGGAACAAATGGCAGTACCACTCGCAAAGCGATCGTCATTCCAAGATCGCGTGCTGGGGAATGACGTTCGACCTGTTGTCGAATTGCAGCCTGCTGCGAGCTCATGTCGCGGAAGGAAAGGTTGGGCTGGGCATCAACCACGAGTTACGCGATTTTCGTAACAACAAAAAGAAGAATCTTGACATGGTGCTGTGCCGGGCGACTGCTGCACAGCACAAGGGAAACTCCAAGGCACACGTGCGGGGCGCGCACGACTTTGTCGGTCTTGCAGAGGCCTACGGCCTCGCGCTCACGCAAGAAGAGCGACGCCGACTCGGCACGCTACCGCCACTGGCGATCGTTGGAGTCGCGACCGTGCTGGTTGCGACGGAAGCGAAAGCGACCATGACGGCGCACCAAAAGGCACTGCCGAGACTGAAGGACGAGTTGACGTCGAGCCACCAGACCGTTCACGGCGACAACGAGTCGGCCATCGCGGCGGGCTTGGTGATGATCAATGCCGCGACCCGCTTCGTCTCGTCGAGCATGAACAAGCACGACCTAGCCCGAAGCGCGGCCACGGTGTCAATCCACAAGCAACCGCAGGCCGCGGAAAAGATTCTTCTAGGACTTCGGGACATTCAGCGCCGCTCGTCGACCGGCGACGCGGGGTTCGATGCTCTCGGCGTGATCGTGGTCGATTGCGTCAACGACGGATCGACGATCCGGCACGTCACCGCTCATCCACCCGCTCCGCCAGCGGCCGACGACTTCGACTACGCCCGCTTCGTGCACCGAGTAGCGCACCTCTACAGCACTCGCTTCGCCTCGCTATAGAGTCAGGCAGCGAGCAAGTCCATCTGATGGTTGCCCGAGTCGATTGCCGCCTGCATGCGGCTCGCATGCAGTTCCACCGAAGCTATGAAACCGGGTTCGAAACGCAGCTTCGCGCGTCGGGTGCGGCTGAGGAAGCCGAGCGTGGCTTTGAGCGACAAAGGCTTTTGATCGGCAAAGTCGGTGAGGAAGTCGACGAGAGGCGGAGGTCGAATTCCCAGCGGATCGCATCCGATGTCGACCGCGAATCGGCGCTTTCCGTCGAAGCGCGCGGCCCTGGGGGCCCTGGTCGTCGGGAAGTCACCGTCGCGTGAGTGCTCGTAGTGCCCCGGACGCGCAAGACGCGAGCCGAGCCACTCGGCCACCGGTACGCTGACAGCGCTACCTACAAGACTCCATCGATCTGCCTTGCGGGTCACGGCTTCGGCGGGTGCGGTCCAGTCGGGTTCGAAGCCTTGCAAAGCTTCGACATCGCGTATGCCGGGCTTAATCAGCCGCCCGTCAGGGAGAAGAACCGCGGGAGGCGAAGGGATGCCGATCGTGCTGCCGTTTTTCAAGGTGGGTACCGAATCGACCGCCCAGCCGAGTCCGCCCCGTCCTTCGGTCCAGTAGAACCCATGTGCCAATCGGCCCAACGCCGAGACCGGTCGTTCGAGCGGGCGCTCGTCGGATAGCAGCACGTCGGAGGGATCGACCGCGATCGAAGCAACGAGATAAACGCGCTGACGCCGTTGCGGCAAGCCGAAGCCGAACGTATCGACCACCCGGTACGCCCAGCGATAGCCACGACGTTCGAACTCGTCAACGATCGCGCGCATCGCATTGCCGCCATTCAGTTGCAACATGAACGGCACGTTTTCGACAATTACGGTCGGCACCCGGCGACGCGACAGCAGCCGAAATACTTCGCCGATCAATCCCGAGCGCTCGCCATCGAGTCCTGCGGTTCGACCCGCCTGACTCAAATCTTGGCAGGGGAATCCGGCACAAATGAGATCGATGGACGCCGGCAGAGAGCGCAACCGGGTGATGTCATCGCGATACTCCACACCGGGAAACCTTGCTGTCAATACGGCCCTCGCAGCCGGCAGGACGTCACACAGCAATTCGGTCGTGTTGCCCGCGCGATGCATTCCCAATTCAAAGCCGCCAATACCGGCGAATAGTCCTGCGACTCTCATATGTAAATTCGTACAGTGGTGTTGGATCGTAGCCGCTGCGCGGGCGCTTCGCAATGGGCAGCAACTTGAGATCGTCCAGCGTCGCCGGTCGACTGAATGCTTCCATCACCCGCGCCGCGCGGCCAGCAGCCCCATGCCGCGCGCCAGGCAGCTTTGCTGGTGCTGATTCGCCTGCGCGTGGCTTTTGTACCGGTACACGCCCTTGGGGACGAAAGTGCTGGGTGCCAGAGCCGCGAGCGCTTCGCTGAAGCGGGCGCCTTTGCTCATCAGCAGTCCGCTCGCCTGCTCGACGATCTCGGGTTCGCGTCGGTTGCCGACTCGTTTCATCGCGCCGCCACTGCCGCCGCCACATAGCCGCGCGGGATCGCACTCAGCAGCCGCTTGGTGTATTCCTCGCGCGGCGCCTCGAGGATCTGCTGCACGCTCGCCTGCTCGACGACCTCGCCGTCCTTCATCACCAGCACTTCGTCGGCCATGAAGCGCACGACCGCGAGGTCGTGGCTGATGA
>JBDSZM010000261.1:0-8750 GCA_039925165.1 Burkholderiaceae bacterium | reverse complement strand
ACTACCCGCCCGAGGAGAGCGAGGCCTTCTCGGCGGCGCTCAAGGCGCATGCCATCGACCCGATCTTCCTGCTCGCCCCCACCTCCACCGAGCGCAGGATGGCGCAGGTCGCGCGGGTCGCGAGCGGATATGTCTACTACGTGGCGCTGAAGGGCGTGACCGGCGCCGGTCACCTCGACACCGACGCCGTGGCCCGCACCATCCCGCGCATCCGCGAGCACGTGACGATCCCGGTCGGGGTCGGCTTCGGCATCCGCGACGGACGCACGGCACGCGCGGTGGCCGACGTGTCGGATGCGGTCGTCATCGGCTCGGCCCTGGTGCAGCGGCTCGATGGCTGCACGCGCGACAATGTGGCGGCGGCCGCGGGCGGCTTCATCGCTGAGATCCGGGCCGCCCTGGACGCCTGAACGCTCGCCGGGCGGTAGTGCACGAAGGGTCAGAACAACAAAGGACGCATGCAATGAGTTGGCTCGAGAAACTGCTGCCGCCCAAGATGCACCAGACCGATCCGAGCGAGCGCCGCTCGGTGCCCGAGGGTCTGTGGGTCAAGTGCCCGTCGTGCGAAACCGTGCTCTACAAGACCGACCTCGAGCAGAACCTGAACGTCTGCCCGAAGTGCTCGCACCACCACCGCATCGGCGCACGCGCCCGGCTCGACGCGTTTCTCGACGCCGAAGGGCGCTACGAGATCGGCCAGGAAGTGCTGGCGGTCGACGCGCTCAAGTTCAAGGACAGCAAGAAATACCCCGAGCGGCTGCGGGACGCGCTCGAGAACACGGGCGAGACCGATGCGCTGATCGTCATCGGCGGCGCGCTCCACACCATCCCCATCGTCGCCGCATGCTTCGAGTTCGACTTTATGGGCGGCTCGATGGGATCGGTCGTGGGCGAGCGTTTCGTGCGCGGCGTGAACGCGGCGCTCGAGCAGAAGACGCCGTTCGTCAGCTTCACGGCCACCGGCGGCGCGCGCATGCAGGAGGGCCTGCTGAGCCTGATGCAGATGGCCAAGACGAATGCCGCGCTGACGCATCTGGCGAAGGCCGGCCTGCCTTACATCAGCGTGCTGACGGATCCGACGATGGGCGGCGTGTCGGCCAGCTTCGCCTTCGTCGGCGACGTCGTCATGGCCGAGCCCAAGGCGCTGATCGGCTTCGCCGGCCCGCGGGTGATCGAGAACACGGTGCGCGAGAAGCTGCCCGAGGGCTTCCAGCGTTCCGAGTTCCTGCTCCAGACCGGTGCCATCGACATGATCGTCGACCGCCGAGAGTTGCGGCAAAAGGTGGCGCGCTCGATCGCGATCCTGCAGCGACTGAGCGCTGACGCCGTCGCTTGAGGCGGTGAGCGACTCCGCGCCCGGCGACTGGCCGGACACGTTGACCGGTTGGCTGGCGCGCTGCGAGCGTGCGCACCCGGTCGAGATCGATATGGGACTCGACCGCGTCCGCGACGTCGCGGAGCGCCTGGCGATCCGTTTCCCGATGGTGCTGATCAGTGTCGCCGGCACCAACGGCAAGGGCTCGACCTGCGCCATGCTGGAGGCGATCGCACTGCAGGCGGGTTACCGCGTCGGCCTCTACAGCAAGCCGCACCTGGTGCATTTCGAGGAGCGTTGCCGCATCAACGGCGAGAGGGTGTCGGGCGAACAGCTCGTGCCGCACTTCGCAGCGGTCGAGCGCGCGCGCGGCGACTTGTCGCTCAGCTATTTCGAGTTCACCACCCTGGTGATCGCGCGACTGCTGTCGCAGCAGCCGCTCGACCTCGTGATCCTCGAGGTCGGCCTCGGAGGACGGCTCGATGCGGTCAACGTGTTCGATGCCGACTGCGCGATCATCACCAGCATCGACATCGACCACGTCGCCTACCTCGGACCGGACCGGGAGTCGATCGGGCGCGAGAAGGCCGGGATCATGCGACCGGGCCGACCGGCGATCGTCAGCGACCCGGCCGTGCCGGTGAGCGTGGTCGAACACGCGCACGCCATCGGCGCTGACCTCTGGCGCGTCGGCCACGATTTCAATCACGCGGGCGACGCCCTGCAATGGAACTGGGCCGGGCGCTCGCGCCGCATCCACGCGCTCGCCTATCCGGCGCTGCGCGGCGCCAACCAGCTGCTCAATGCGGCCGGGGCGCTGGCTGCGTTCGAGGCTCTGCGCGCGCGGCTGCCGATCACGGCGCAGGCCGCTCGCAACGGGTTTGCGACGGTCGAGCTGCCGGGCCGGTTCCAGATCGTCCCCGGTCAACCGACGCTGGTGCTCGACGTCGCCCACAACCCGCACGCCGCAGCGACGCTGGCGCGCAACCTCGACCAGATGGGTTACTTTGCGCGCACCCATGCCGTGTTCGGCGCGATGCGCGACAAGGACATCGATGCAATGCTCGCGCGACTCGCGCCTCTGGTGGACAGCTGGCACTACACCGACCTGCCCACCCCCCGGGCGTGGTCGGCCGACGAGCTGGTCGAACGGCATCGCAAGCTCGGGTTGAGCGGGCCCGGCCCGGTCCACGTGCAGGCGCACTCGGCACCCGCGCAGGCCCTCGCCGTGGCCCTCGAACGCGCGGACCCCGCTGATAGAATCGTGGTCTTCGGATCGTTCTATACGGTGGGCGGCGTGCTGCAGGCCGGCCTGCCTCGGACGGTCGGAAAACACGCCGGCTGAGCCGCACGCCCGCATAGCACCGGCGACCCGCCGGCCGCCGTGTCGCAAGGCCCGCTCCCCTGCATTCCTGGAACCGCACCGCAATGGGTTGGCTGTCGATCTTCAAACTCCGCTCCGAGGCCACCGCCGCTTCGTCCGCGGCCAACCCGGCACCGACCGACAGCGTGGCCCGCGCCCGCACCCGGGCCCGTCAACGCCTGCTCGGCGCCGTGGTGCTGGTGGTGATCGGCGTCATCGGCTTCCCGCTCGTCTTCGAGACCCGGCCGCGTCCGATACCGGTCGACGTGGCAATCGAGATCCCGCGCAAGGACACGGCGCCACCGCTGCGCGTTCCGGCGCCACCACCGCCGCGGGCGACGGCGTCGACCGCCACCGAAGAGATCGTGACCGAGACGCCCGCCGACGCGGGCCGCGAAGTCGCCGCGCCGGCGCCGTCGGCGCCAGCGACGAAGCCGGTTGCCGAAGCCGCTCTGAACCCACCGGCACGCCCGACCGTGGCCGACGCACCGGCCGCAGCGCCGCCCACTGCGGCCCTCAAGGCCGCGCCACTAACGACCGCCGCCGCCGCGCCCAAGGCGCCGCCGAGTTCCGACAAATCCACCGCCAGCGTCGACAGCGCGCGCGCGAAGGCGCTGCTCGAGGGCACCTCGGGTGCGCCCAAGGCCGCCGGGCGGTTCGTGGTTCAGGTCGGCGCTTTTTCAGAAGCCGCCGCGGCCAGCGAGTTGCGCGGCAAGGTCGAGCGGCTGGGGCTCAAGACCTACACCCAGGTCGCCGAGACGGCGTCGGGCAAGCGCATCCGGGTCCGGCTCGGTCCGTACGCCAGCCGCGACGAGGCCGACAACGCCCTGGCCAAGGCCCGCGCCGCTGGCCTGGCCGGCAACATCCTCGCGCTGTGACCCCCGAGCATGGACCTCGCACTCGGTTGGGTCGACCTCGCCATGCTGGTGCTGCTGGCGCTGTCGGTGCTGGTCGGACTGGCGCGCGGTTTCGTCTTCGAGGTGCTGTCGCTGCTGGGCTGGATCGCGGCGTATTTCGCTGCGCACTGGGCCGCACCACAACTCGCGCCGCAACTGCCCATCGGCACCGCGGGCAGCGCGCTGAACTACGGGGCGGCGTTCGCGATCGTCTTCGTGCTGACGCTGATCGTCTGGAGCGTGGCCGCGGGCCTGCTGCGCCGCTTGCTGCACGCCACGCCGCTCAGCGTGGTCGACCGCCTGCTCGGCGCGGGTTTCGGTTTTGCGCGCGGCATGATCCTGCTGATGGTGCTGGCCACGCTGGTGAGCCTGACGCCGCTTGCCAAGGACCCGGCCTGGAAGCAATCGCTCGGGCGCCCCTGGCTCGACGGCGTACTGCGCGGCCTCAAACCCGTGTTGCCGGACGAAGTGAGCCGGCTCCTGCCGGCCTGAGTCGTCGGATCGTCTCGTATCAAGGTTGACAACAACATGTGCGGCATCGTCGGCGTGATCTCCCAGGGGCCGGTCAACCAGCTCCTCTACGACGCACTGCTGCTGCTGCAGCACCGCGGCCAGGATGCGGCTGGCATTGTCACCATGCAGGGCACGCGCTGCTACATGCACAAGGCGCGCGGCATGGTGCGCGACGTGTTCCGCACCCGCAACATGCGCGCGCTGCCCGGCAGCGTCGGACTCGGGCAGGTGCGCTATCCGACGGCCGGCAACGCCTACAGCGAGGACGAGGCGCAGCCCTTCTACGTCAACGCCCCGTTCGGCATCGTGCTGGTACACAACGGCAACCTGACCAACGCGCACGACCTGAAGCAGGAGCTGTTCGCGATCGATCGGCGCCACATCAATACCGACAGCGATACCGAGGTGCTGCTCAACATCCTGGCGCACGAACTCGAGGTCGCGGCGCGCGACCTGCCGCTCACGCCCGACGCGATCTTCAAGGCCGTGGGCGCGGTCCACCAGCGGCTCAAGGGCTCTTACGCCGTCGTCGCGCTGATCGCCGGCCATGGGCTGCTCGCCTTTCGCGACCCCTTCGGCATCCGGCCGCTGTGCTTCGGCCAGAGCGCGGGTGGCGAGGTCATGGTGGCCAGCGAGTCGGTCGCGCTCGAAGGCACCGGACATCCGCTGGTGCGCGATGTCGCGCCCGGCGAGGCCATCTTCATCGACCAGGCGGGGCAGGTCCACGCCCGTCAGTGCGCCGCGCACTCGAGCCTGAACCCCTGCATGTTCGAGTACGTCTATCTGGCGCGACCGGATTCGATCATGGACGGCGTGTCGGTCTACCAGGCCCGGCTCGACCTCGGGCAGACGCTGGCGCAGCGCCTCATCTCGACCATGCCACCGAGCGAGATCGACGTCGTGATCCCGATCCCCGAATCGAGCCGGCCATCGGCCATGCAGCTGGCGCAAAAGATCGGCAAGCCGTATCGAGAAGGCTTCGTCAAGAACCGCTACGTCGGTCGCACGTTCATCATGCCGGGGCAGGGCGTGCGCAAGAAGTCGGTGCGCCAGAAGCTCAACGCCATCGGCGTCGAGTTCAAGGACCGCAACGTGCTGCTGGTCGACGATTCGATCGTGCGTGGCACGACCTCGAAGGAGATCGTTCAGATGGCGCGCGAGGCCGGCGCGCGCAAGGTCTACATGGCCTCGGCCGCGCCGCCGGTGCGCTTCCCGAACGTTTACGGCATCGACATGCCGACCGCCGAGGAACTGATTGCACACAACCGCAGCATCGAGGAGATCCGCCAGTTCATCGGCGCCGACGCGCTGATCTACCAGGACATCGCCGCGATGAAGCGGGTGGTATCGGCGCTGAACCCGAAGTTGCAGGGCTTCGAGGCGTCGTGTTTCGACGGCCACTACATCACCGGCGACGTGAGCGCGCAGGACTTCGCGGCCCTCGCGGCGCAGCGGCGCTCGCAGGGCAGCGAAGAGGAGGGCGAAGACCGCTCGCGTCTGGCGCTGCAAAGCGCGGCTGAGGCACGCTGATGGCTGGCGCCCGCATCCCTCGCGTGTCGCTGCCGGACGGTGTGCGGCGCGACACCCTCGCGGTCCGCGAAGGCCTGCCGCCGAGCGTCTGGGGCGAGAACTCGGAGGCGCTTTTCCTCACCAGCAGCTTCGTGCAGCCCGATGCGGCGACCGCGGCGGCGCGTTTCGCCAACGAAGAAGAGGCCTTCGTCTACTCGCGCTTCACCAACCCCACGGTCACGATGTTCGAGCGCCGGCTGGCGGCGCTCGAGGGCGCAGGCGCCTGCATCGCCACCAGCAGCGGCATGTCCGCGATCCTGCTGCTCGGCATGGGTTTGCTGAAGGCCGGTGATCATGTGATCTGTTCGCGCAGCGTCTTCGGCTCGACGGTGATGCTGTTCGGCCGCGAGTTCGGCAAGTTCGGCGTCGACACCACGTTCGTCCCGCAGACCGATGTGGACGCGTGGCGACAGGCGGTGCGACCGAATACCCGGCTGCTGTTCGCGGAATCGCCGACCAACCCGTTGACCGAGGTGTGCGACATCCGGGCGCTGAGCGCGGTCGCCAAGGGCGCCGGCGCCTGGCTTGCGGTCGACAACTGTTTCTGCTCGCCGGCATTGCAGCGTCCCATCGAGTACGGCGCCGACCTGGTGGTCCATTCGGGCACCAAGTACCTCGACGGGCAGGGACGGGTGATCGCGGGCGCGTTGTGCGCCAGTGAGGCCATGGTCAACGATCGCTTCGTGCCGGTGATGCGCAGTGCCGGCATGAGCCTGTCGCCGTTCAACGCCTGGGTCGTGCTGAAGGGACTCGAGACTCTGTCGATCCGCATGCGCGCGCAAAGCGAGCGCGCACTGGCGCTCGCCCTCTGGCTCGAGTCGCAGCCCGAGGTCGAGCGCGTCTACTACCCCGGGCTCGCGTCGCATCCGCAGCATGAATTGGCCATGGCGCAGCAGGACGGTTGCGGCGGCGCGGTGGTGTCGTTCGTCGTGCGCGGGCACGACACTGGCGAGCCGACCGAGGCGCGCCGGGCTGCCTTCCACGTCGTCGACCAGACCGAGATCTGCTCCATCACCGCCAACCTCGGCGATACCAAGACGACCATCACGCACCCCGCCAGCACCTCGCATGGCCGCTTGTCCGAAGAGCAACGGCATGCGGCCGGGATCACGCAGGGGATGATCCGGCTGGCGGTCGGCCTCGACGACGTCGAGGACCTGAAGGACGACTTGCGGCGCGGTCTGTCGAGCCTGCCGCGATGACCCGCCGCGTCCGCACCCGCATTGCGCCGTCGCCGACCGGCTTCCTGCACCTCGGCACGGCGCGGACCGCGCTCTTCTCGTGGGCGTATGCGCGCCACTTCGGCGGCGACTTCATCCTGCGCATCGAAGACACCGACGTGGCGCGCTCGACCACCGAAGCGGTCGACCAGATCGTCGCGGCGATGAAGTGGTTGCGCCTCGACTACGACGAGGGTCCGTACTTCCAGATGCAGCGCATGCCGCGCTACCGCGAGGTGATCGCCGGCATGCTGGCGCAAGGCACCGCCTATCGCTGCTACTGCAGTCAGGCGGAGCTCGACACGATGCGCGAGGCACAGCGGGCGCGCGGCGAAAAGCCGCGCTATGACGGCCGCTGGCGCCCCGACACCGGCAAGACCTTGCCGCCCGTGCCGCAGGGCGTGCCGCCGGTGGTGCGTTTCCGTAACCCGCTCGATGGCCACGTGACCTGGAACGATCTGGTCAAGGGGTCGATCACGATCTCGAATGGCGAACTCGACGATCTCGTCATCGCGCGGCCGGCCGCCGACGGCGAGGCGATCGGGGTGCCGACCTACAACTTCTGCGTCGTGGTCGACGACTGGGACATGCAGATCAGCCATGTGCTGCGCGGCGACGACCATGTCAACAACACGCCGCGCCAGATCAACATCCTGAAAGCCCTGGGCGCGGAGCTGCCGGCGTACGGTCACGTGCCGATGATCCTCGGTCCCGATGGCGACAAGCTGTCGAAGCGGCACGGTGCCGTCAGCGTGACGCAGTACGAGGCCGCCGGCTACCTGCCCGAGGCGATGCTCAATTACCTGGCGCGCCTGGGCTGGAGCCATGGCGACGACGAGCTGTTCACGCGCGAACAACTGGTGGCGTGGTTCGACGGCCACCATCTGTCGAAGAGCGCTGCGCAGTGGGACGTGGCCAAGCTGAACTGGGTCAACGCGCAGGCGATGCGTCACAGCCCTGATGCCGAGCTGGTGCCGCTGTTGGTCGGCCAGCTTGCGTCGCGCGGCCTCGTCGCTCGGCCGGAAGTGCCGCTGGATCGCGTCTGCGCGCTCTACAAGGATCGATGCGCGACGCTGGTCGAACTGGCCGACTGGGCCTCGCTGTACCTGGTCGACATACACCCGGGCGCGCAGGATCTGGCGGCACACGTCGGCGCGCCGATCGCGCCGGCGCTGGCCGCCTTGGGCGAGGCGCTGGCAGCGCTGCCGACGTGGGACCGTGCCGGCATCGCGTCCGCATTCAAGCAGACCCTGGCAACGCAGGGTCTGAAGATGCCGCAACTCGCCAACGCCGTGCGGGTGCTGGTCTGCGGCCGGGTGCAGACGCCCTCGATCGATGCGGTGCTCGCGCTCTTCCCACGTGCGACCGTGCTCGCTCGATTGCAGAGCGCGCCCAACCTTGTCTATAATCGCGGTCTTGCTTGAATCTGCGGTGGCATGACCTCGACAGCGGAACGAAGTTCTTCGACGGGGGTATAGCTCAGCTGGGAGAGCGCTTGCATGGCATGCAAGAGGTCAGCGGTTCGATCCCGCTTACCTCCACCACGATGTCGGTCGGCCGAGCGCAGTTCAAGTGGTGACTTAGAAGATTTGGTCCCCTTCGTCTAGAGGCCTAGGACACCACCCTTTCACGGTGATTACAGGGGTTCGAATCCCCTAGGGGACGCCAAGTTCGACAGCGAGTCCGTGGCACTCGCGACCGGTTGCGCAAGCGCCGGCCAAGCCGCATGGAGTGGTAGTTCAGTTGGTTAGAATACCGGCCTGTCACGCCGGGGGTCGCGGGTTCGAGTCCCGTCCACTCCGCCAACATTCATCTTGTTCTCCTTGAGAGTGCCCACTAACCAGTGGGCACTTTGTTATTCCAAATTGGAATTC
>JBDSZM010000260.1:0-2989 GCA_039925165.1 Burkholderiaceae bacterium | reverse complement strand
GGCCGTAGGTGGCGATGACTTCTTCCAGCGTCTCGGGCAGGCCGTCGCCGACGCGTTGCGCCAGGTCCGCGGCCGTGATCGCATCGACCAGGCCGACGGTGTGGCGCGCCTCGATGCCGAACGACGGACGCAGCGTGACCACGAAGCCGGGCAGGTCGAGTGCTGCGAACGCCGGATGCGCGGCGCCCAGGCCCGGCAGGTTGGCTTGCACCGCGGCCTGGAACGAGACACCCTGCAGGCGGCACAGCGCGTCGAGCACGGCGCGGTCGACCAGTGCCGGCCCGTAGCTCGCCAGCAGCGGATTGAATCCGCGCGCGGCGCAGGCCACCTGGTGCGCGTCGTGGTGGCGCGCGAAATGGCCGAAGGCGCTGGCCGGCGTGGCGTCGGCCAGGTAGGCCTCGCGCGCCATCGCCAGCACGGCGCGCAACTGGTCGAAGTTGTCCTCGTTGCTGAGCGCCAGGTTCTTGTCGAACCACTTGGGCGCCATCAGCTCGGCGGCCTGGCCCCAGGCACTGTGGCCGTCTGCCGTCTCCACGCGCACCCGCACGTAGGCCTGCGGGCACTCGGTCAGCGTGACGACGCCGAAGCGAAACGGCAGGCGCAGCTGCACCGGCCGCTCGTAGAGGGCGATCTCGCGCACGCGCAGCAGCGGCGCTTCAACCATCGCGCGCTCCATCGCGGTCCATCCCTTCCAGCACGCCACGCAAGTAGCCGATCGAGCGCGCCGCCGCGCCCGGACCGTCGGGCACGTAGTCGAAAGGTTCGACCGCGACCACGCCGGTGTACAGGCCGCGCCGTTCGAGCTCGGCCAGGGTGCGCAGGATCGGTTCGAAACGCAACCCGCCCTGGCCCGGACCGCGCCGGTTCGGGTCGTTGACCTGGACATGTCCGATGTGGCCGGTCGGAATCCAGCGCGCCATCAGTTCATGCACCGGTTCGGCCTCGGCCTGGCCGGCGGCGCTGCAGTCGATCATGGTCTTGAAGGCCGGCGAAGCCACCGCCTCGACCATCTGCACGCCTTCGGCGACGGTGTTGATCAGGTCGGTCTCGTTGCGCGACAGCGGCTCGATGCAATAGACCACGCCGCAGTCCGCGGCGCGCGCTGCGGCCCGGGCCAGGGCATGGCGCGCACGTTCCCAGGCGCGCTGCGGCTCGCAGCCCGGCGGCACGCTGCGCTGCTTGGGCGAGCCGTGGACGAGGTAACGCCCGCCGAGCGCGGCGCACAACTCGACCAGCCGCTCCATGACCGCCGTCGTGCGCTCGCGCAGCGCCGCGTCGTCGCTCACGATCGACAGGCCGGCCGGCGCCACCAGCAGCCAGTGCAGGCCGGTGATGGCCAGGCCGTGGTCCGCGGCCACGCGGCGCCAGGTCGCGGACATTGCGTCGGTGAAGTTCGTCGGGTCGTCGGCCAGGGTGAAGGGCGCGACTTCCAGCCCGTCGTAGCCGAGCGCCGCCGCCAGCGCGCATTGACGCTCGAACGCCAGCGGCTGCAGGACCTCGTTGCACAGGGCGAAGCGCATGCCGATGGGTCCTCAGGTGCGGCGGGCGAAGACACCGCGCAGCACGCCCGATACCGCCGACGTGGCGCGGTTCACGCCACTGCGGAAGAACGGGACGTACAGCAGGATGGTGAAGATCGTCACCGCCGCAAAGGCCATCGAGATCGGCCGGTTGAAGAAGGGCAGCAGGCTGCCGTCGGACAGCACCAGGCCGCGCCGAAGGCTCTTGTCAAGCAGCGGGCCGAGCACCAGGCCGAGCACCAGCGGCGCCATCTCGTAGCCGCGGCGGCGCAGGAAGAACGCGCCGATGCCGATCGCCAGCATCGCGTAGACGTCGAACATGCGCGAGGCGCTGGCGTAGGCGCCGACGGTGCAGAGCAGGAAGACGATCGGCATCAGGATCGCGCGCGGCACCTTCAGCACCTGGAGCAGCGGCCGCACGCCGAACAGGCCGAACAGCAGGATCGTGATCGAGGCCAGCGTGGTCATCGCCACGACCTCGTAGATGAAGTGCGGGTGCTGGATCATCAGCATCGGCCCCGGCTGGATGCCGTGGATGATCATCGCGGCCATCAGCACCGCCGACGGCGCCGAGCCGGGGATGCCGAGCGCAAGCGAGGGAATGATGTGACCGGGGATCGACGCCATGTCGCCGGTCTCGGCCGCCATCAGGCCGTCGATCGAGCCCTTGCCGAACTGCGCCTTCTCCTTGCTGAGCGCCTTGGCCGCGGCGTACGACATCCACGCGCCGGCGTCCTCGCCCACGCCGGGCAGCAACCCGGTGACGACGCCGATCACGCCCGAGCGCAGGACGGTCCAGCGGTACTGCATCACCTCGCGAAAGCGCGGCAGCGTCGAGTCGCGCATCTCGATCACCTTGCGCTCGATCGGGTCGGCCAGCGTGGTCAGCACCTCGGCCAGGCCGAAGGCACCGACCAGCGCCGGGATCAGCGAGATGCCGCCAGCCAGTTCGTTCCAGCCGAAGGTGAAGCGGTCGTAGGCATACAGGCCTTCCTGCCCGATCTGTGCGACGAAGAGGCCGAGCAGGCCCATCAGCCAGCCCTTGAGCGGATCGTTGCCGACGATGCTGCCCGACATCGTCACGCCGAAAAGGGCGAGCCAGAAAAATTCGAAGGCGCCGAACGACAGCGCCACTTCGGCCAGCAGCGGCGTGAACATCGCCAGGCACAGCACGCCGAAGAGGGTGCTGACGAAGGCGCCCGAGGTGGCGATGCCGATCGCCCTCCCGGCTTCGCCGCGCTGCGCCAGCGCATAGCCGTCGGCGCACGACGCCGCGTTGGCGGCGGTGCCGGGGATGTTGAGCAGGATGGCGGTGCGCGAGCCGCCGTACAGCGCGCCGACGTACGAGCAGATCAGCACCAGGATCGCGGTATTCGCCGGCAGCTTGATCGTCAGCGTGGTCAGCAGCGCAATCGCGAGGGTCGCCGACAGGCCGGGCAGGATGCCCATGACGATGCCGACGAACGCGC
>JBDSZM010000259.1:0-4341 GCA_039925165.1 Burkholderiaceae bacterium | reverse complement strand
CCTCGGCCGGCGTCGCGACGCGGCCGATGCCGGTATAGGCAACAGCCTGCGCCGCCAGGTTGCCGTGTGCACCGCGCGCCGCGTCGGGCATCGACGAGGTGATCGCAACCTCGGTGGCGCAGGCCTGCATGCAGGCCCGCGCGGGCGACGCCACGTCGGCCGGTCCCGGGCGCCCCGGCCACAGCGCGTGCGCGGTCGTCATGCCGTCGCGGTTGGGCAGGCGCTGCTGGACCTCGGCCATGTTGCGGTCCGACAGGACGAACGACGCCGGCACGATGTCGCCCAGGTTCAGCACGTAGGCCGTGACCGCGTAGACCTCGTCGTTGCTCAGCGACTTCGGGTTGTTCCAGGGCATCGCCCGGCGGATGTAGTCCCACAGCGTCGACAGGCTGGCCAGCTTCATCAGCGTGGTTCGTGCCGGATAGGCCGGGTCGTCCAGGCGGGCCGCGCGACCCCGCGCGATGTCGCTCGCGCTGGTGCCACCGACCAGCGGCGAGAAGAACTGGTTGCTCTCGCCGAAGACGCCGTGGCACGAGGCGCACTTCGACTCCCACACCGCCATCCCGCTGGCGACGCTGCCCGACCCCGGCGGCAGGCCCTTGAAGTCGGGCCGCACGTCGATGTCCCAGGCCGCCACCTCGGCCGGCGTCGCGACGCGGCCGATGCCGGTATAGGCAACAGCCTGCGCCGCCACCGGGCCGGCGACGGCGAGCAGCAGGGCCAGCGCAAGCTCAACCGGTCTGGACATTGCGGACCTCGCCGTTCTCTTGCACCAGCCAGGTCTGGATCGCGTTGTTGTGATAGATCGACCGCGTGCCGCGCACCGCGCGCAGTTGCCGGTAGGTCGGCTGCACCTGGCCGGTTTCGTCGGTCGCGCGGCTCTGCACCAGGGCCGGCCGGCCGTCCCACGACCAATCGAGGTTGAAGCGCGTCAGGCACTTCGACAGCACCGGCGACTCGAGCCGTGCGACGCGCCAGTTGCGGCCGCCGTCGGCCGAGACGTCGACCCGCCGGATTGCGCCGCGGCCCGACCACGCGAGGCCGGTCAGCGCGTGGGTGCCGCGCCCGAGCAGCACCTGGCCGCCCGAGGGCGTGGTGACGACACTCTTGCATTCCTGCAGGCTGGTGTACTGGCGCTGCAGGCCGCCCGGCATCAGGTCGACGTAGTGCAACACCTCGTCCTTGGCGCCGTAGGGCTGGTCGCCAACCTCGATCCGGCGCAAGTACTTGACCCAGCTCACGCCCTGCACGCCCGGCACCACAAGTCGCAGCGGGTAGCCGTTCTCGGGCCGCAGCATCTCGCCGTTCTGGCCGTAGGCGACCAGCACCTCGCCGCGCTCGACGAGTTCCATCGGCACCGTGCGCGTCATCGACGAGCCGTCGGCACCCTCGGCCAGCACATAGCGCGCGCGCTTCGTGTCGACGCCGGCCATGTCGAGCAGCAGCTTGAGCGGCACGCCGGTGAACTCGCTGCAGCTCAGCATGCCGTGGGTGTACTGGCAGGTCGGCACCGCGACGTTGCCCCACTCCATGCCGGTATTGGCGCCGCACTCGATGAAGTGGAAACGGCTCACCGACGGCAACCGCATCAGCTCGTCGAGGGTGAAGACGAGCGGCTGCTTCAGCAGCGTCGGATCGCTGCCGTTCAGCATCAGCCGGTGCTTGATCGGGTCGATGTCCCACCAGCCCTGGTGATGCCGTTCGAAATGCAACCCCGACGGCGTCACGATGCCGAACAGCGACTGCAGCGGCGCGAACGAGACCGAGGCCTGGCGGGTCGGCGTCAGGCCGGGGCTGATGCGTCGCTGGACTTCGGCCTCGTACTTCGACGGCCGACCGTAGCCGTCGGTCGCCACCGGCTGGCCCAGACCGGTGCTGTGCGCGGGCAGCGTCAGGATCTCGGGATCGCCGGCCGCGCCGGGCGCTGTGGACGCCGGCGCGGCGCCCTGCGCCATGGCGCCTCCGGCGGCGGCCGCCGCAGCAGCGCCGAACGCGGACCGGATGAAGTCGCGCCGGCCCTGCCGTGCTTCGTCGACGACCCGCCCGATCGCGGCGCGATCGAGAAAACCCTCCGGCGCCTTGCGCAGGCGACCGGGGATGACGGCCGGAAGTTCAGGGTTCGACACGCGTTGCGACACGGGCATGGCCCGGCCTGAGAATCCATGTGCGCGAATATTAGAGTTGACTGAAGTATTGATGAACGGTGAAAACCCGTGGTCGGGACCCACCGCTCGGGAAGCGTCGTGTCTGTCCCCGGCTGCGGCATATCATCGATCACTGATACAAACGTGCCGCCCGCACCGGCGACTGACGGAAGCCCGCCATGAGCATCGACTGGAGCGCCTACACCCCCACCGCCTCGCTGGTCGGCGGGCTGCTGATCGGCCTCGCCTCGGGCCTGTATCTGCTCGGCAACGGACGCGTCGCAGGCATCGCCGGCATCGTCGGCGGGGCCTGGCGCGCGCTGCTTGGCGGGGCCGGCTTCCGGAATCAGGGCGTGCGCGGGTTGTTCCTGATCGGCATGGCCGTGGCGCCGTGGCTGTGGCGGCTGGCCGCGCCCTTGCCGGCCGCGCCGGTCGATGTCGGCTGGGTCGCGTTGATCGCCGCCGGGCTGCTGGTCGGGGTGGGGGTGCGCATGGGCAACGGCTGCACCAGCGGGCACGGCGTCTGCGGCCTGAGCCGGCTGTCGCTGCGCTCGCTCGTCAACGTGCTCGCGTTCATCGGCGCCGGCGTGGCGACCGTGACCGTGTTGCGTCACGTGCTCTGAACCGGAAGACCGCCATGGCACCCGTTTTCGCCCTCCTCAGCGGCCTGCTGTTCGGCATCGGACTCATCGCCGGCGGCATGACGCAGCCGCTCAAGGTCAAGGGCTTCCTCGACCTGTTCGGCGCCTGGGATCCGAGCCTCGCCCTCGTGATGGGTGGCGCGGTCGCGGTCGGCCTGGTCGCCTTCCGCTGGGCGCGCGGACGCCGCACGGCCTGGAGCGGCGCCGCGATCGAGTTGCCCACGTCGACCACCATCGACACCCGACTCGTGCTCGGCGGCGCGCTGTTCGGCATCGGCTGGGGTGTGGCGGGCTACTGCCCGGGGCCGGCGCTGGTGTCGGCGGCATCGGGCTCGCTCGCGGCGCTGGTCTTCGTGCTCGCGATGCTGGCCGGCATGACGCTGCACGACCGGTTACTGGCGCGCGGCTGAGGGCAGCCGCGGTGCAGCGCCGATAATCCGCGCCGACCCGCCCGATCGATGCGGGGCCCTTTGCCGATGCCCGACCCGTACCGACACCGCCTGCGCATCTATTGGGAAGACACCGACGCCGGCGGCGTGGTGTTCTACGCCAACTACCTGAAGTTCTTCGAGCGCGCGCGCACCGAGTGGCTGCGCCACCTCGGCCACGGCCAGGAAGCCCTGCGGCGCGACCACGACACGATCTTCGTCGTGACCGATACTGCGCTGCGCTATCTGCGCCCGGCCCGCCTCGACGACCTGATCGACGTGACGGTGAAGGTGCAGCGCAGCGGCGGCGCGAGTCTCACGATTGCGCAGCAGGCGTGGCGCGACGATGCCGGCGTGGCCACGCTGCTGGCCGAAGGCACGATCCGGATCGGCTGCGTCAGCGCCGGAACTTTCGCGCCGCGGCGCATTCCCACCGACCTTTTGACCGCCACCCGATGAACCAGGACCTCTCGATCGTCACCCTCATCACGCACGCCAGCCTGGTGGTGCAGCTCGTCATGGCGGGGCTGATGATTGCCTCGCTGGCGAGCTGGACCGTCATCTTCGGCAAGCTGTTCGGCCTGCGCAAGGTGCGCGCGAGCAACGAGGACTTCGAGCGCGAGTTCTGGGCCGGCAAGAACCTGAACGACCTCTACGGCGACGCCGCGGCACGCACCCGTGGCGCCCCTATGGAACGCATCTTCGCCTCGGGCATGCGCGAGTTCATGAAGCTGCGCGAGCGCCGCGTGACCGACGGCGGCGCCCTGCTCGACGGCGCGCGCCGCGCCATGCGGGCGAGCTTCCAGCGCGAGATGGACACGGTGGAGTCGAACCTCTCGTTTCTCGCCTCGGTCGGCTCGGTCTCGCCTTACGTCGGCCTGTTCGGCACGGTCTGGGGAATCATGCACGCCTTCGTCGGGCTGTCGAACATGCAGCAGGTGACGCTCGCGACGGTGGCGCCCGGCATCGCCGAGGCGCTGGTGGCGACCGCGATCGGCCTGTTCGCGGCGATCCCGGCGGTCATCGCCTACAACCGCTTCGCGCGCGACATCGACCGCATCGCGATCCAGCTCGAGACCTTCATCGAGGAGTTCTCGAACATCCTGCAGCGCAACGCCGGCGCCGCAG
>JBDSZM010000258.1:0-4695 GCA_039925165.1 Burkholderiaceae bacterium | reverse complement strand
CGGTCAGCGAGGCCTGGATCGCGATCTGCGCGGTCTCGTAGTCGCGGATCTCGCCGATCATGATGACGTCCGGGTCTTGCCGCAGGATCGCGCGCAGCGCCTTCGCGAAGGTCAGGTCGATCTTCGGATTGACCTGGGTCTGGCCGATCCCCGCGAGCTCGTACTCGACCGGATCCTCGACCGTGAGGATGTTGGTGCCCGCGGTATCGATGCGGCCGAGCGAGGCATACAACGTCGTCGTCTTGCCCGACCCGGTCGGGCCGGTCACGAGCACGATGCCGTGCGGCTGGTGCACCAGGCGGTCGAACGCGCTCAGCACCTCGCCGTTCATGCCGAGCGCTTCGAGTGTGAATTTGGATTCGGCCTTGTCGAGCAGCCGCAGCACCGCGCGCTCGCCATACGACGACGGCAGGGTCGAGACCCGCACGTCGACCGCGCGCCCGCCGATGCGCAGCGAGATGCGGCCGTCCTGCGGCAGCCGGCGCTCGGCGATGTCGAGTTCGGCCATGATCTTCAGGCGCGAGATCAGCGCGGCGTGCAGCGCCTTGTTCGGCTGCACCACCTCGCGCAGCGTGCCGTCGACCCGAAAGCGCACCGAGCTGCTGCGCTCGTAGGGCTCGATGTGGATGTCGCTCGCGCCATCCTTGGCGGCCTGGGTCAGCAGCGCGTTGAGCATGCGGATGATCGGCGCGTCGTTGCTCGCTTCGAGCAGGTCCTCGATCGCCGGCAGCTCCTGCATCATCCGTGACAGATCGACCGCGCTCTCGACCTCGCCGATGACCACCGCGGCGCTCGATTCGCCGCCCGCATACACGGTGGCGATGCGCTGCGCCAACGTGGCCTGCGGCTCGCGCTCGAGCGCGTCGACGTCGTACAGCCGCATCACCTCGGACAGCGCCGGCAGCGACACCGTCTCGGGCGCCCACAGCACCAGCCGCGCGCCGTCGTCCTCGAGCAGCAGCGTGTGGGCCTTGGCGTAGGCGTAGGGCAGGGGATGGCGGGCGCCCATGGCGTGGCTCCTCAGGGCGACAGGCCGGACTGCGGGCCGGGCGGCACCGAGGGCGCGATCGGACGCGGCGGGGGCGACGCTGGCGAGACCGGCGGCATCGGGCCGGTGTCGGTCAGCGGCCGTGGCACGCCGGTCGGGCCGACCCCGTCGGGGCGCAGCTGCGGCAGCACCGGCGATTCGTTGATGTTCAGGATCGTGCTCTGCGGCGGCTGGGCATCGACCTGCTGGGCGCGGATGTAGTCGTAGCGGTCGAGCGAGACCTTGTTGCTGGCGGCCTGATCCCGCATCACCACCGGGCGCAGGAAGACCATCAGGTTGGTGCGCTTGCGGGTCCGGCTCTCGCTGCGGAACAGCGCGCCCACGTAGGGGATGTCGCCGAGCACCGGCACCTTCGAGCGATCGAGCGTGTAGCTGTCCTCGATCAGCCCGCCGAGCACGATGATCTGGCCATCGTCGACCACGATCGTCGATTCGATCGAGCGCTTGTTGGTGGTCGGGCCGGTGTTGGCGGTGCCGGTCGCTACGGTCGCGATCGACGACGATTCCTGGTAGATCACCATCCGCACGGTGCCGTTCTCGCCGATCTGCGGCTTGATCTTGAGCGTCGTTCCGACGTCCTTGCGTTCGATGGTCTGGAACGGGCTGGTGGTCGCGGTCCCGGTGTTGGTGAACGAGCCGGTCACGAACGGCACGTTCTGGCCGACCACGATGCGCGCCTCTTCGTTGTCGAGCGTGACCAAGTTCGGCGTCGACAGGATGTTGGTGTCGGCGCGCGTCGACAGGGCGCGTGCGATGGCGGCCAGGCCGAAACCGTTGGCGCCGCCGAAGTTGCGGATCAGCCCGATGTTGGCGCCGGCGCCGAGGCCGCTGAGCGCCCCGATCGCGGTGGTCGCACCGACGCTGTTCAGGATGTTGCCGCCGCCAGTGTTGAAGTTGGTGCCGATGCCGGGGATGTAGGTGTTGCCGGTGTTGCCGAGCGCCTGCCACTGGATCCCGAAATCGACCGTCTGGCTCGGGTCGACCTCGACGATCAGCGACTCGATGTAGACCTGCGCGCGGCGCGAGTCGAGCTGGTCGATGACGGCCCGCAACTGGCGGTACAGCGGCTCGGGCGCGGTGATGATGAGCGAGTTGGTCGACGGGTCGGCCTGCACGAAGCCGCCGGTCGACGGCGCCGCCGAGCCGCTGAGCGGCGAGGTGGTCTGGGCCGACACGCCGCTCGCGTTGGCCGCGCTGGTCGGCGTGTTGGTGCCGGTCGGCGTGGTCGCGCTGCTGCTGGACGCGCCGCCGCCGGAGCCGCCGTAGGCGGCGCGCAGCACGCTTGCCAGCTTCACCGCGTCGGCATTCTTCAGGTAGACCACCCACACGTTGCCCGATGCGCCGGCCGGCTGCGCGGGACGGTCGAGCTTGTCGACCAGGTCGCGGATCGCCGCCATGCGCACCGGGTTGGGCGCGCGCACCAGCAGCGAGTTGCTGCGCGCGTCGACCAGCACCGAGGTCGCATTGCTCGCCCCGCCGGGTATCCCGGGCACGACAGGGGCACCGCCCTCGGTGGCGCGCTGCACCAGCGCGGCGATGTCGCTGGCCACCGCATGGTTGAGCGTGATCACCTCGACCCCGCCCGACGACGGCGTGTCCATCGCCGCGATGATGCGGGCGATGCGCTGCAGGTTGTCGGCGTAGTCGGTGATGACCAGCGAGTTGTTGCCCGGGTTGGCGTTGATCGTGTTGTTCGGGCTGATCAGCGGGCGCAGCACCGGCACCAGGTTGTTCGCGCTCTCGTGGTTGAGCTTGAAGACCTGGGTCAGGATCTGGTCGCCGCGCCGGCCCGCGTCGCCGATTTGCACGGTGCCGGTCTGCAGCTTGGCGTCGGCCTCGGGCACCACCTTGAAGAGCCCGCCGACCTCGACCACCGTGAAGCCGAGGCCGCGCAGCGCCGCCAGGTAGTTCAGGTAGGCCTGGCGCGGCAGCAGCGGCGTCTCGCTGTACAGCGTCATGCTGCCCTTGACGCGCGGGTCGACGATGAACTGCTGGTTCAGGATCGCCGCCATCGCACGCGTCACCGCCTCGATCTCGGCGTTGACGAAGTTCAGCGTCACCGCCGGTTGATTGCGGGCGCGCGGCGTGGCGGCCTGCGCGTGGGCCGTCGGCGGCAGCAACGTGGCGGCGACCATCGCGCCGGCCAGTGCACCGGCCAGCCGGCGCTGCATCGCCGGGGAGCGGGCGGTAGGTTTCATACTTATCCGATCGATAGGACGGAACGGGCGCCGTCGCGGCGTCCGATGATGTTCAACAGATTGCTCAACACGGTGTCGTCGCTGGCGGCCCGCGCTTCGCCGCGAAACCGCACCCCGGCGGGTCCCCAGATGCCGTTGCCGCTGAGTTGCAGGGCGCCGGCCTGGGTCGTGAGCGTGAGCAGCGACTGGCCGGCATTGCCTGGATCGGCGCGCACGCTCAGGCGGTAGCTTCCGAGCGATTCGAGCGGCGCGAGGCGCGACGAGACGTCGAGCAATTCCAGGTCGGCGCCGCCCTCGACCCGCCAGCGGCCCTCGACCGAACGCAGCGTGAGGCCCGGCGACACCAGCCGCGCCATGCCGCCGAGCTGGAGCGTATTCCACGGCGTGCCGAGTCCGCTGAGCCAGGCGCTCGGCCACTGTCCGACCCAATCCGGCTCGCCGACCAGGCTGGCCGAGAGCCCGCCGATCGTCGGCCGCAGCCGGACGGTGGCGGTACCGTTCAGGCAGCAGTCCTGACGCAGCCGCAGCTCGAAGCCGCTCGGCCGCGGCGCCAGAGTCCAGGCCAGGCGACCGGGCAGGGCGCTCGCGTCGCGGCTTTGCGGCCCGCCGGTCAGCACCACCACGGCGCTGCCCGACCAGACGCTGCCGCGCGCGTCGGCGAGCAGCAGGCGCTGCTCGGTCGCGGTCGCGAGCGCGCGCGCCAGCCAGGCCGCCGGCGCGAATGCCAGCAGCGCCAGCAGCGCGCCGACGACGGCACCGGCCGCGGCCCAGCGGGTCGTCGCCGCACGCGACTTGCCCCAGGCCAGTTCGGCGTCGGTCGACTTGCCCCAGCCGCTCGCCTGCACCGACGCAGCCCAGGCCGGGCGTGGTCGCCGGATCACGGCGCCGCCCCGGCACCCGGCAGTTGCAGGACCACGCTGCCGCTGTAGCCGTTGCCGGCGCGGCTGAGCTGGGCCTCGACCGGACGGGCGCGGGCCGCGCCGCGCACTTCGGCCAGCCAGGCCAGCAACGCCGGCGCCCCGACATCGGTGACGGTCAGGGTCGCGCGTTCGCCTTGCAGCGTGACGCGTCCGGCCGGGCCGAGCGCGGCGGCGGCCGACTGCACGGCCGCCGCCGCCTGCGCGGTCGAGACCGGCGTCGCGCCGCGCAGTTCACGACTCTCGGCGGCGATGCGCTGCATCTGCGCCAGTTCGGCATCGAGCCGGTCGAGCTGCGGTGGGGTCTCGCGCAGCGTGCGCCAGGCCGGTTGCACCGCAAGCAGCCAGACCAGCAAGACCGCCAGCGTGGCCGCCGCGAGGCGGATCGCCTGGCGCTCGCGCGGGCTGCGCTGCGCCCACAGGCGCGTTGCCGACGCGAACGCGCCGGCCGGTGGCGGCAGGGCGCTCATCCGGCGCGGCGCATGCGCGTGCCTCCGGGCCGCGCAGCGCGCTGCGCGCACTCGACCGCGCG
>JBDSZM010000257.1:0-2873 GCA_039925165.1 Burkholderiaceae bacterium | reverse complement strand
TCGGCGTCGCGGATCAGGTCGAGCGCCATCCACTCGACGAAGAAGTTGGTGCGCGCCTTGACGTTTTGCTGGTACAGCGTGTGCAGCATCGCGTGGCCGGTGCGGTCGGCCGCGGCGCAGGCACGCTGCACCGGCTTCTCTCCGTAGTTGGCGGTATGGCCGCCGAACGGCCGCTGGTAGATCGTGCCGTCGGCGTTGCGGTCGAACGGCATGCCCTGGTGCTCGAGCTCGTAGACGACCTTCGGTGCCTCGCGGCACATGAACTCGATCGCATCCTGGTCGCCGAGCCAGTCGCTGCCCTTGATCGTGTCGTAGAAGTGATAGTGCCAGTTGTCCTCGCTCATGTTGCCGAGCGAGGCCCCGATGCCGCCCTGCGCCGCCACCGTGTGCGAACGGGTCGGAAAGACCTTAGAGAGCACCGCCACGTTGAGCCCGGCCTGCGACAACTGCAACGCGGCCTGCATGCCGGAGCCACCGGCGCCGACGACGACGACGTCGAACCGGCGCCGGCTCAAGGCCGCCGTGCCGGCGCTCATCACGCTCACACCCGATCGCGCGTCTTGCATGCTCATAGTCTCCACAACACCTGGATCGCCCACCCGGCACAGCCGACCAGCCACACGATCGTCAGCGCTTGCAACGCCAGGCGCGCCCCCATCGACTTGACATAGTCCATCCACACGTCGCGCATGCCGACCCACACGTGCATGAGCAGCGAGACGATCGCGACAAAGGTCAGCACCTTCATCCACTGACGCGAGAAGATGCCGGCCCACTTGTCGTAGCCCATCGGGCCGGGCAGCAGCACCTGGACCACGACCGCGAACGTGAACAGGGCCATCACCACCGAGGTGATGCGCTGCGAGAGCCAGTCGCGCAGGCCGAAATGCGCACCGACGACGAGCCGCTTGGATCCGATGTTTGCATTCATGCGCGGCCGCCTCAGAAAAACAGCTTGGCGCCGAGGACCAGCGTCAGCAGCACGCTCGCCAACAGCACGAAGAGCGCCGACTGGCGGCCGAAATCGAGCCCCACCGCGTGCGTGGCATCCATCCAGAGGTGTCGCACGCCGGCGATCACGTGATGCAGGAACGACCAGATCAGACCGAGCACCGCGAACTTGACGAGCCAACCCGGTATCCAGCCGATGCCGGCCGTGAAGGCGCTCGTGAATTGGCCGTACGAGATTTCGGAGGTGACACTGGTATCGAACAGCCAGATGACGAGCGGCAGCAGCACGAACATCAACATCCCGCTGATGCGATGCAGGATCGAGACCCAGCCCGCCAGCGGGAGGCGGTACTGCATCGACATCGCGTCGACCAGGCGCATCGTTCCGGGGCGTTGCTTGGCGGTGGTTTGTCTTGTCATACCGACCTTCGAGGCTGATGGGGTTCGGAACGGCGCCCAAACCCCCGAAGTTTATTGCAATGCAGCAGTGACGGCCGCGAGCGCGTCAGCTCAGCTCGTTGCGATAGTAGTGCGAGGCGGTGTGATAAAGGCCGCGCCGCAGCTCGACCGGCCGGTCGCCATAGGTGAACGACAGACGCTCGACGCTGAGCAGCGGCGCCCCCGCCGCAAGCTCGAGCAAGTCGGCCGCGGCGGCGTCGGCCGCCACCGCGCGCAGCTTCTCTTCGGCGCGGATCATGCGGACGCCGAATTCGGTTTCGAAGAGTCCGTACATCGGGCCGCGGTACTGCTCGAGACGCTCGGCGCTCAGGCCCTTGAACATCGCGGACGGCAGCCAGATATCGTCCAGAACCACCGGCCGCTCGCCGAGCAGCAGCAGACGGCGCAGGTGGACCCCGCTGTCGCTCGAGCGCAGGCCCAGCACGCGAGCCACGTCGGCCGGTGGACGCAGGCGCCGGCAATCGATAAAGCGACGCTGCAGCGATCCGACCTGGCCGTCCTGCGGCGTCAGGCGCAGGAACCGGTACTGGATCTGCTCCTCGGCATGGGTCGCCACGAAGGTACCCTTGCCCTGGCGCCGCACCAGCAGGTTGTCGCTGGCCAGTTCGTCGATGGCCTTGCGCACCGTGCCCTGGCTCACCTTGTAGCGCGCCGCCAGTTCGACCTCGCTCGGGATCGACTGGCCCGGCGCCCACTCGCCGGCCTGCAGACTGGCGGTCAGCAGGCTCTTGATCTGGCGATAGAGCGGGCTGAACGAAGGCCCGGCATTGGCCGGCAGTGCGGGAGGCGGCGGGACGGGGGACATGCCGTCGATTGCAGCACAGGCGCATCGAACGGTCCATGGGCGCTATGACTGATGTCTTATGCAGGACTGGCGCTTGCCGAGGTGAAACCGGGCGTTTGTGCACGCCGTCGTGCAAGGCCCCTCCTCTACACTTGCGGCCTTCTCGAATCAATGCCGTGGGGACCCCTCGATGATCAAGAAACCCGTCCGTGTCGCCGTCACCGGCGCTGCCGGCCAGATCGGCTATGCCATCCTGTTCCGCATCGCCGCCGGCGAGATGCTGGGCAAGGACCAGCCCGTCATCCTCGAACTGCTCGAGGTGCCGATGGAAAAGCCCCAGCAGGCCCTGCGCGGCGTGATGATGGAGCTGCAGGACTGCGCTTTCCCGCTGCTCGCCGGTATGAACGCCCACGGCGACCCGATGACCGCGTTCAAGGATGTCGACTACGCGCTGCTGATCGGATCGCGCCCGCGCGGCCCGGGCATGGAGCGCGCCGAACTGCTCGCCGTCAACGCCGAGATCTTCACCGCCCAGGGCAAGGCGCTCGACCATGCCGCGCCGGGTGGCGATGCCCATGAACGCTCCGGCCATCGTCGCCGAAACCGGAACGTGGGCAGCGCTCAAGCAGGAGGCGCAGACCTGCGAGCGCTGCCCGCTGTTCTGCAACGCCACGCAGAC
>JBDSZM010000256.1:0-4421 GCA_039925165.1 Burkholderiaceae bacterium | reverse complement strand
CTCGCCGTGCGCCTTGGCGGTGCCGCCGCGGTTGGGTGCGCCCTTGCCGATGGTGGTCTTGCAGCAGACGAGCGTCGGCCGGTCCGACTGTTTGGCGGACGCGATCGCGCGGTCGACCGCGTCGACGTCGTGGCCGTCGATCGCCTTGATCACGTTCCAGCCGTAGGCCAGAAAACGCTGCGGCGTGTCGTCGATGAACCAGGGTGCCACCGCGCCGTCGATCGAGATGCCGTTGTCGTCGTACAGCGCGACCAGCTTCGAGAGCTTCCAGGCGCCGGCCAGCGCGCAGGCCTCGTGGCTGATGCCTTCCATCAGGCAGCCGTCGCCGAGGAACACATAGGTGTGGTGGTCGACGATGGTGTGCGCGACGGCGGCCGGGCCCTCGCTGGCGCCGGGGTCGGCCGCGCGGTTGAACTCGGCCGCCAGCAGCTTCTCGGCCAGCGCCATGCCGACCGCGTTGGCCAGGCCCTGGCCGAGCGGACCGGTGGTGGTCTCGACGCCGGGCGTGAGATGGACTTCGGGATGGCCGGGCGTCTGGCTGCCCATCTGGCGGAAGTTGCGCAACTCGGACAGCGCCAGGTCGTAGCCGGTCAGGTGCAGCAGCGCATACAGCAGCATCGACGCGTGGCCGTTCGACAGCACGAAGCGGTCGCGGTCGGCCCACTGCGGGTGCGCCGGGTTGTGGCGCAGATGCCGGCCCCACAGCGCCACCGCCATCTCGGCCATGCCCATCGGTGCGCCCGGATGGCCGGAATTGGCCTGCTGCACCGCGTCCATCGCCAGTGCGCGGATCGCATTCGCCATCAGGTTGTCAGAGGTCATGGAAGCCGATCGTGGGCGCGACGAAGAAGCGACCCATTTTACGGGGCTCGATAATCGCTCCCATGTCGCTGCCCGCTGTCCGCCCCGCATGAAAGCCATGATCCTCGCGGCCGGCCGCGGCGAGCGCATGCGACCCCTGACCGACACCTGTCCCAAGCCGCTGCTGCCGGTGCATGGCAAGCCGCTCATCGTGTGGCACCTCGAGGCGCTGGCGCGCGCCGGCGTGCGCGAGATCGTGATCAACACCGCCTGGCTCGAGGACCGGATCGTCGAGGCGCTCGGCGACGGCGCGCGCTGGGGCGTCTCGATCGCCTATTCGATGGAAGGTCGCGACCACGGCGGCGCGCTCGAGACCGCCGGCGGCATTGCCCAGGCGCTGCCGCTGCTCTCAGCCGGCGACGCGGACGCCGATCTGCCGTTCTGGTTGGTCTCGGCCGATATCCACGTGCCGCGCTTCGATTTCGATTCCACCGCGGCGGCGCGCTTCGGGCGCGGCGCGGCGCTGGCGCACCTGTGGCTGGTGGCGAATCCGCCCTATCACCCGGCTGGCGATTTCGGACTCGATGCCGACGGCTTTGGCCTGGCCGATGGCCCCGGACCCGACGGCCAGCGCTGGACCTACGCCAACCTCGCGCTGCTGCGCCCGTCGCTGCTGCGCGAGGTTGTGCCGGGGACCCGGGTCGCGCTCGCGCCGCTGCTGTATGCCGGCATGCGCGAGCGCCGCATCAGCGCCGAGGTCTGGTCCGGTGACTGGCACAACCTCGGAACGCCGGATCAACTGGCGGCGCTCAGTCAGGCGGTGGCGCTATGAACGGCGGACCCGCCGCGGTGCCCGCGGTGTACGCCGGGCGGCGGGCGCGGCTGGCGCAGGCGATGGCGGCGGCCGGCGGCGGTGTGGCCATCGTCCCGACCGCGCCGGAGCGGCCGCGCAGCGCCGACAGCGACCACCCGTATCGCCACGACAGCCACTTCCATTACCTGACCGGCTTCGACGAGCCGCAGGCCTGGCTGCTGCTGCACGCCAGCGGCCGCAGCGTGCTGCTGCTGCGCGAGAAGAACCCCGAGCGCGAGGTCTGGGACGGCGTGCGGCTGGGTCCGCAGGCGGCGCCGTCGGTGCTGGGCGTCGACGAGGCGGCGACGGTCGATGCGCTCGATGCGACATTGGCGCGCGAACTCGCGAACCAGAGCGCGGTCTGGTTTCCGTTCGCCAACACCGACGTGCCGCCGCGGGTCGAGGCCGGGCTGGCCGCGATCCGACGCCGCAGCCAGTACGGCGAGGCCTGCCCGACCCAGCACCGCGACCTGTCGCCGCTGCTGGCGGGGATGCGGCTGGTCAAGGACGAGACGGAACTCGCGACGATGCGCCGGGCCGCGGACATCTCGGCCGGTGCGCACCGGCGTGCGATGCGGTTCTGCGGCGCGCGCTGGCGCGACGATCCGCAGGCCCAGGTGGCCGAATACGAGATCGAGGCCGAGCTGCTGCACGAGTTCAGGCGCCATGGCGCGCAGTCGCCGGCCTATCCCTCGATCGTCGCCGCCGGCGCCAACGCCTGCGTGCTGCACCACGCGAGCGGTTCGACCCGGCTGCGCGCCGGCGAGCTGTGCCTGATCGACGCCGGCTGCGAGCTCGACGGCTACGCCAGCGACATCACGCGCACCTTTCCCGCCAGCGGGCGCTACAACGCGGCACAACGCGAGCTCTACGAGATCGTGCTGGCGGCGCAGCAGGCGGCCGCCGCCGCGACCCGGCCCGGCGCACGCCAGCGAGACGCCCACCACGCCGCGGTGCGGGTGCTCGCGCAGGGCATGCTCGACACCGGGCTGCTCGACCGGCGCAGCGTCGGCGACGTGGATGCGGTGATCGAGAGCGCGGCCTACCGGCGCCACTACATGCACGGCACCGGCCACTGGCTCGGGCGCGACGTGCACGATGTCGGTGACTACCTGGCGCTCGACGAGGCCGCGTTCGACCAGCCCGACGGCCTGGGCGGCCGCATCGTCAAGCAGCCGTCGCGTCGCCTGCAGCCCGGCATGGTGGTGACCCTCGAGCCGGGCTTGTACGTGCGACCGGCGGCCGACGTGCCCGAGCGCTACTGGCAGATCGGGATCCGGATCGAGGACGACGCCGTCGTCACCGCGACCGGCTGCGAGTTGATCAGCCGCGGCGTGCCGGTCGCGGCGGATCAGATCGAGGCCCTGATGCGCGGCTGAGGCCGCCGCTGGCGCGTGCGCTCGCATCGGGCGGGCAACACGCCGGCCTCCGGGCTGCCGCGTTTTCTTTTGCGAATCCACTGTCCTACGCCCGAGGACGCCGCTGGCCGACCGGGTCCGCAGGGGTCGGGATCTAAGCTGTGCGTCACGCCGGTCCCTCGCTCCGCCGGCGATCGGAGCCACCCGCCGGGACGGGTCCACGACTCGGAAGCTGCCCTCGCATGAATGCATCCAAGACGCTCACCGCGCTGATCGCCGCCGCCACCATTGCCGGCACCGCCACACTGGTCTACGCCCAGACCGCCATCGACAGCGGCGCGCCTGCTGCCACCACGCCGGCAGTGGCTGGCAACATCACCCCGGACCGCACCCTGCCCGCCGACAGCGGTCGCAGCACGATGCCGCCGTCGACCCTGCCGAGCGACGCGACCCGCAGCATGCTGCCCGCGCAGGGCGGCGCGATCACGACGCCGGGCTATTCGTCGGGTGCGACGACCTCGTATCCGGACAGCACGGCGTCGCCGGGCAACGCGCCGAGTGATCGAGGCGTCAGCAGCACGTCCGCCGTACCCGCGCCGATGACCCGCACGGCACCGATGCGCAGCGACATGTCGACGACGGCTCCATCGGGCTCGAGCGAGCCGCTGCCGCGTTCGGATCGCCACTGAATCGCAGCGGGGGATCCTTGTGCGTCGATCGACGCGCGCCGGCCCGCACCGCTCATCGATGAACCAGAGACCGCTTCCGGAGCGGTCCTATTTTATTGCCCGGCTGCGCTCAGCGCCGCAGCACCGCCAGCCACTCGGCCTGGTCGGAAGTCAGTGCGCTGTCCGGGGTGAGCATGGCGTGCTGCAGGCCGCTGCGACTCGCCGCATCCGCGGCGGGCAAGGGCCCGTCCAGCAGTTGCCCTAGCAGGCCGCGCGCGCGCTCCAGGCTACGGCCATAACGTTCGAAAATGGCGGCGACGCTGACGTGCTGGTCGGGGTCGTCCTTCCAGCAGTCGTAGTCGGTGACGATACCGACCGTCGCATAAGCGAGTTGCGCCTCGCGGGCGAGGAAGACTTCGGGCACGTTGGTCATGCCGACCAGATGGCAGCCGGCCTGGCGCAGGAAATGGCTCTCGGCGCGCGTGCCCAGGCGCGGCCCTTCGACGCAGGCATAGGTCAGGTCGCGGTGCAGGCGCAGGCCGAGCGTGGCCGCACCCGGAGCGACCCAGTCGATCAGGCCCGCGCCCACGGGTCGCGCGGTCGAGACGTGCGCTGCGACCCCGCCGCCGAAGAAGCTGCGCTCGCGGGCACCGCGGGTCCAGTCGAAATACTGGCTCGGCATCGCGAACTCGCCCGGGGCGACCGCCTCGGCCAGGCTGCCGACCGCCGAGAAGCCGAGCA
>JBDSZM010000255.1:0-8817 GCA_039925165.1 Burkholderiaceae bacterium | reverse complement strand
GCGGCGTGGTCAAGGCGCATGGCACCACCACGGTGCTGCACGGCGTCGACCTCGACATCCAAGCCGGCGAGTTCTTCGTCCTGCTCGGCCCGTCGGGCTCGGGCAAGACGACGACGCTGCGCATCCTCGCCGGGCTCGAATCCGTGGCGGCCGGGCAGGTGCTGATGGACGGCGTCGACGTGACCGAGCGCGAGCCCGGCGAGCGCGACGTCGCGATGGTGTTCCAGAGCTACGCCCTGTACCCGCACATGACGGTGGCGCAGAACATCGGCTTCCCGCTCAAGATGATCGGCCGGACCGCGGGCGACATTGCCTCGGCGGTCGCCGATGCCGCGGCCAAGGTCGGCATCGGTGGCTTGCTGGCGCGCCGGCCCGGCCAGCTCTCGGGCGGCCAGCAGCAGCGCGTGGCACTCGCCCGCGCCATCGTGCGCGAGCCGCGGCTGTTCCTGCTCGACGAGCCGCTGTCCAACCTCGACGCCAAGCTGCGCCTGGAAACCCGCATCGAGCTGAAGAAGCTGCAGCGCGCGCTTGGCGTCACGACCGTCTACGTCACCCACGACCAGGAAGAGGCGATGACGCTGGCCGACCGCGTGGCGGTCTTCATGGACGGCCGCATCGTCCAGGTCGCGACGCCGAAGGAGATCTTTGCGCGGCCGGCCCACGTCTCGGTCGCCGGCTTCATCGGCACCCCTCCGATGAACCTGTTGCCCGGCACCTGGCAGAGCGACCGAGTGACGATCGACGGCGCCGGCACGCTGGGCGTCGCTGCATCGAACCCGGCCGCCGGCGAGCGTCCGGTGACGCTCGGGGTGCGGCCGACCGACCTGCGGGTGATCGACGCTGGCGCAGGGCTGACGACGGGTCCGAGCGCCACCGTCGAGCTGGTCGAGGAGCTCGGCGACAGCCGCATCGTCTACCTGACCCTTGGCCCGCACCGCGTCAAAGCCAAGAGCGACGCGACCCTGACCGCGCGCGAAGGCGACACGGTGCAGCTCGGCTACGCGCCGCAGGCCGCGCACCTGTTCGACCCGACCAGCGGCGAACGGCTGAACTGAACGAACCCCTTCGATTCGGAGTGATGAACAGCATGGTCACGAAGCCACCCCAGCGGCGCCCCAACATCGTCCTGATCCTGAACGACGACATGGGCTATTCGGATCTCGGCTGTTACGGCGGCGAGGTGCAGACACCCGCGCTCGACCGGCTGGCGGCCAACGGCCTGCGCTTCAGCCAGTTCTACAACACGGCGCGCTGCAGCCCGTCGCGCGCCTCGTTGCTGACCGGCCTGCATCCGCACCAGACCGGCATCGGCATCCTGACCTACGACGAGGGGCCGGAGGGCTACGCCGGCAACCTGAACGACCGGTGCGTGACGATCGCCGAGGTGCTGCGCAGCGGCGGCTACCGCACCTACATGAGCGGCAAGTGGCACGTCGCCAGCAACTTGAAGCAGCCGACCGACTCGTGGCCGCTGCAGCGCGGCTTCGACAGCTTCTACGGCACCATCATCGGCGCCGGCAGCTTCTACGACCCGAACACGCTGACCCGCGGCAACGACAACGTCGAGCACGAGGCACGCGCGCCCGGCTTCTTCTACACCGACGCGATCAGCGACCAGGCGGTCGAGGACATTCGTCGTCATCAGGCCGAGCATCCGGACCAGCCGTTCTTCGAGTACGTGGCCTACACCGCGCCGCACTGGCCGCTGCACGCACACCCCGACGACATCGCCAAATACCGCGGCCGCTTCGATGCGGGCTGGGATGAGTTGCGCGCGCAACGGCTGGAACGGCTGGTGCAATCGGGTGTGCTCGGCGCGCAGTGGCAGCTCACGCCGCGCGACCCCTCGCAGCCCGAGTGGACGGCAGCCGAGATGGACGAACAAAAGCGTGCCTGGACGCTGCGCTGCATGGAGGTGTACGCGGCGCAGATCGACCGCATGGACCAGGGCATCGGACGCATCGTCAAGCAGCTCGAGGCCAGCGGCCAGATCGACAACACGCTGGTCATCTTCCTGGCCGACAACGGCGCCTGCGCCGAGGACATCCCCGAGAACGTGACCGTCGACGAACTGGTCGACAAGCTGATGATCGCGCGCAAGAACACCCGCGACGGCGCGCCGGTGCACTTCGGCAACGACAGTGCCGTGATGCCTGGCCCGGAGAACACCTACCAGAGCTACGGCACGGCCTGGGCCAACCTGTCGAACACACCGTTTCGCCTGTACAAACACTTCATCCACGAGTGCGGCATCTCGACGCAGCTGATCTTCCAATGGCCCGACGGCATCGCCCTCGGCGGCGCGATCCGCCACACGCCGGGCTACCTGCCCGACATCATGGCCACGCTGCTCGACGTGACCGGCATCGCGTACCCGTCGCAGTGGCCGGGCCGCAGCGCCATCGCTGCGCTCGAAGGCCACTCGCTGAAGCCCGCCTTCGAACGCGACGGTGCCGCCCGCCCGCCGATGTTCTGGGAGCACGAGGGCAATGCCGCCGTGCGCATCGGCGACTGGAAGCTGGTGCGCCGCTATCCGGGTGCGTGGGAGCTGTACGACCTGCAGGCCGACCGCACCGAGCTGCACGACCTCGCGTCGCAGCACCTCGACCGTGTCGACGACATGGCGCGCCAGTACGAGGCCTGGGCCGAGCGCTGCGGCGTCAAGCCGCGTGACCAGGTGGTCGCCCGCATGCGCGCGCAGGGCGTGACGCGGGCGTTCTGGGAAGACGAGTGATCGACGCGCCGTAGGGTTCAGCGTTGCCGTCGGGCCAGGCCGACGTCCCGTGACGTCGGGTGGCGTGGCGTGGTGTCGAGGTCAGGGACTGCTTTCGCATCGACCTGCCTCTGGGCACATCATGCGATCCTGCGGTCAGCCACTCAGCAGACTGGAAACGCGTCGCGCTCGATGGATTCATGGCGCTGGGCGCGTCGAGCCGCGACCTGCGGCTGCTGGTCGGCGGGTCGGGGCGGGCGATCGGACTGGCGACCCTGCATGGACGGGCGCCGAACCCGCAGGCCTCGCAACTTCCATCCGCCAGGGGCCATCGCGCGGCAGTCAGCGGGAGCTGTTCTGCGACGACCAACGCACAGGTGGCCGCTTCTCGCCGGCGGCGGCGGCGGGGGCTTTGCGGTCGGTATGCGCGCGCGCCGCGCCCGCTCAGTTCAGCGGCCGCGTCAGGTAGACGCCTTCGCGGCCGACGATCGCGACCCGGGCCGGCATGAAGATGGTGCAGTCGTCGCAGGGCGCGCGGATCTCCAGCGCGCCGTCGGTGGCGATCAGCTCGTTTTCGGCGTAGGTTTCGAAGCCGATCACCGGCCGCGTGAAGGCGAACCGTTCGTCCTGGATCACATGGGTGCGCAGCAGCTCGTAGCGGCGCGCTGGCGGTGCTGCGGACGCCGGCGCAGGCGGGCGGTCGATCAATCCGAAGTGGCCGAGGAAATCGCTTGCCACGCTGATCGCCAGGTCGGCGCTCGCCTGCCTGAAATGCTGACCGCACTCGACCACCAGCGCGCAGCCGGCGGTGTGGCTTTCCGTGCGGCCGTGCGCGCCATGTTGGATCAGTGGCGTGCCCGAGCCCAGGCCGGCCGGCATGACCAGGTGCACGCCGGGCCGCGGCAGGGCGCAGGCCACGGCGGCGTTGCGCGGATACGCCGGATAGACCCAGAACGGCACGACGTCCTGGCTGGTCGAATGGATGTCGAGGATGTGATCGGCCGCGGCCACCGCCGGGCGCATCGCGCGGGCGCGGCGCAGCTCGACGCTGTCCGCGGCGCCGTCGAGCCAGTCGTTCGACCAGATGCGGTTCAGGTTGTGGGTGATGAGCCGGCTCTCGAAAGGCTGGCCGGCGTCGAAGGTCTCGTAGGCCGCGACATTGGCGAAGCTCAGCGTCAGGGTGCCAATCTTCGGCCGCACGCCGCGGTCGAGCAGGTCGCACACCGCGACCATGCCGCAGAACTCGTTGCCGTGGGTCAGCGCGTTGACCATCACGTGCGGGCCGGGCCGGCCCGAATCGAACCGGTGCACGTAGTCGATGCCGGTATTGCCGCTGCGGTAGGCCGACAGGTCGCGCGGCAGGACTTCGAAGTCGATAACGGGTGCATTCATTTTCGGGATTGTGCCGGGTGCGCCTGATGAAACGCGGCGCCGCACCGCCGCCGCGGGGCCGCAGCTTGCGTGTGCCGAGGGCGCCACGCGCAAGCGTGCATGCTGCTCGATGTGTGCCGAAGTTGCGGCGCCGACGTCGCCTGCGGTCGGCGCGGACGCTTACCGTTGCACCTCGAGCCTCAAGTCGGCGCGTGTACGGTCGAAGCATTCAGCAAACCCGTCGTCGATCCTCCCCCGGTACGCTGGAGCGCTCCGCATGAATCACCGGATCAAACAGCTGCGCGACCTCGTCGTCGCGCTCGACCTCGCAGACCGCAACCTGCAGCCACTCGCCGCCGATGCCTACCAGGACGCCGCCCGCCAGGCGCAGCGCCTGACCCGCGAGGAGATGGGCCTGCTGCCGATCGGCGACTTCGCCGGTCCGGTCAACTCGCTGCAGGCCATCGCCGAGAACATCTTCTTCGTCTCGAACGGCTGCTTCGCCGACCTCGACGGCAGCGGCCGGGCCGCGGTGGCGCTGCTTGCCGGCACCGCGCTGATCGAACGCGTCCGGGTCCGCCCGCAGCCACGCGTCGATGCGCGGCAAGTCGCCGACGCCTTGATGGTCCGGCTGCGCGGCACTGAGCCGACCGCGCCGGCACGTCTGCTCACGCCGCGGCGCCGCACGCGCCGCAGTCTCGACGACCGCGCCTGATCGACGCGGCAGGCGCCGGCACCTTGACCGGATCAGCCCCGGTACCCGGGCAGTTCGCGGTCGAGCACGCGCAGCATCGCGTCGAAGAACAGCCGCTCGCGTTCGACGCGTGAATGGCGGTCGTCCGGGTTGGGCGCCTGCACCCGGGCGACGATCTCCTTCGACAGCACCTCGATCGGCCGTCCGGTCGACAGCGCCAGCACCTGCTGGCGGCAGACACGTTCCAGGCGATAGAGCCGCCGGTAGGCCTGCGCGACGCTGTGGCCGGTGACCAGCACGCCGTGGTTCTTCATGAAGACGATCGGCCTGCCGTCCATCAGCGCGGCCAGCCGTTCGCCTTCGGACAGCGTCGCGGCCAGGCCGGTGTAGTGGTCGTCGTAGGCGATCTGGCCGTCGAAGAAGGCCGCGGTCTGGCTCGCCGGCAGCAGCCGGTTGTCGGCCAGCATGTTGAGCGCCATCGCCCAGGTCTGGTGGGTGTGCAGCACCACCCGCGCGCCGCTCAGGCGGTGGATCGGCGCGTGGATGCACTGCGCCGACAGCTCGAGCGCGACCGGGTCGGCGCCATCGGCCACCCGGCCCTGTTCGTCGAAGACGATCAGCTCGCTGGCGCGTGCTTCCGACCAGTGCAGGCCGAACGGCAGGATCAGGTACTGCCCGTCACGGCCCGGCACGGTCATCGTGAAGTGGTTGTCGATGCCTTCGTCGAGTTCGTGCAGCACCGCCAGCCGCAGGGCCGCGGCCAGGTGGATGCGCGCCTCGGCGACCGGGTCGTCGTCGTTCTCGCTGCGGGCACCTGCGGACGCGGTGGGGCGTTTGATCGGGCTGACGGACATCGCAAATCTCCTGGGCGTCGGGGGCAACGCGGGCGAGCTTACCCGCCGGCGGCGCGTCGACAACAATCGGCCGCCATGATCGTTCACCTCGTCGACGGGACCTACGAGCTGTTCCGCCATTTCCACGGCCTGCGGCGTCACATCCAGGGCGCCGACCGTCCGCTCGGCGCCGTGACCGGCGTGCTGCAGACGGTGCTGGAGATGATCGAGCAGGGCGCCACCCACCTCGGCGTGGCGACCGACCACGTGATCGAGTCGTTCCGCAACGACCTGTGGCCGGGCTACAAGACTGGGGCCGGCATCGAACCCGCGCTGCGCGCCCAGTTCGGTCCGCTGGAAGCCGCGCTCGGCCTGATGGGCGTGGTGGTCTGGCCGATGGTCGAGTTCGAGGCCGACGACGCGCTCGCCGCGGCGGCGCACCGGGCCGACGCCGACCCGGCGGTCGAGAAGGTCTGCATCTGGTCGCCCGACAAGGACCTGGCGCAGTGCGTGCGCGGCGGCCGCGTGGTGCAGGTCGACCGCAAGGGCAAGGTGATTCGCGACGCCGCCGCGGTGCGAGCGAAGTTCGGCGTCCCGCCCGAGCTGATCGCCGACTGGCTGGCGCTGGTCGGCGACGCAGCCGACGGCTACCCGGGCATCGCCGGCATCGGGGCGATCGGCGCGGCCGCGCTGCTCAACCGGCACGGGCCGCTCGAAGGCTTTGCGCCCGCGGTGCTCGGCGCCGAACGCCAGGCGCAGGCGCTGCGGTTCAAGCGCCTGGCGGTGCTGCGCACCGACGCGCCCAGCTACGGTTGGGTCGACGAGCTGCGTTGGCGCGGCCCCGCCGCCGGGTTCGCTGCATGGACCGCGCGGGCGGACGCGCCGCGCCTGCTCGAGCGCTGCCGCGTGGCCCATGCCGCCCTCGATGGCGGGGCGGCGGCGTGAGCGCGGCGGGCGACGCGCTGCTGCGCCTCACCGACAACGCGCCGGCCAGCGCGCTGCTGCTGGCGACGATCGTGATCGTGAGCCTGCTCGGCCTGACGAGGGCGCCGCAGTTGATCGAGCGCAACCTGCTGCGCCCGCACGGGCTGGCGCAGCGCGGCGACTGGATGACGCTCGTGACCAGCGGCTTCATCCATGCCGACCTGGCGCACTTGCTGCTCAACGCCTTCACGCTCTGGTCGTTCGGCTTCGGCCTCGAGCGCCACCTCGGCACACCGCGCTACGCCGTGCTGTATGGGTCGGCCCTGCTCGCCAGCAGTCTGGTGACCTGGGCCCTGCACCGCCGGCAACCCGGCTACGCGAGCCTCGGCGCATCGGGCGCGATCCTCGGCGTGCTGTTCGCTTCGGTGGTCGCGTTTCCCACGGCGTCGATCTACATCCTGCCGATACCGGTCGCGATCCCGGCGCCGTGGTTCGCCCTCGGCTACCTGGCGTTCAGCGTGTACGCCGGGCGGGCACGGCTCGGCCGGATCAACCACGATGCGCACGTCGCCGGTGCGCTCGCCGGGCTCGCATTCATGGCGCTCGCCGAACCCGGCTCGCTGGCACGCGCCTGGACCGCGCTGGTCGGGTGAGTGCGGGCCACGGCGCCAGTACACCGTCGCCGACCGCCTCGGCGCTTCTATGATCCGGCCGATGCCCGCGCCGACCGACGAGACCTCCGCCTTCATCGACCGTTGGCAAGGCGTCGCCGCTTCCGCGAGGTCCGGTCGATCCTTCGACAGGCTCGCAATTCGAGGCCGGCGCAGGCCGGTCGCCTGCGGCGCGCGGCGCCAGCCTCTACGATGACCGCCTCGTTTTCAGCCGCAGGAGCCGTTCGATGTCCACCGTGCGTGCAGGCAAGCAGCCCGTCCTGATCGTCGTCGATGTGCAGGTCGGCGTGGTGCGCGAGGCGTGGGACGCCGCCCGCGTGATCGGCAACGTGGTGCGCGCGGTCGAACGGGCGCGGGCGCAGGACGTGCCGGTCTTGTGGGTGCAGCACACGTCGGACGAACTGCCGGCCGGCAGCGCGCCCTGGCAGTGGGTGCCCGAACTGGTGCCGGCGCCGGGCGAGCCCTTGATCGCCAAGCGCTACGAATCGTCGTTCGAGGCGACGCCGCTCGAGGCCGAACTGGCCCGCCTCGGTGCCACCCACATCGTGCTGGCGGGCGCGCAGAGCAACTGGTGCATCCGCGCCACCGCCTACGGCGCGCTGGAGCGCGGTTATGACCTGACGCTGGTGAAGGATGCGCACACCACCGGCGATATCGACTTCGAGGACGGCAGCGTGATCGAGGGCGAGAACATCGTGCGCGAACTCAATGTCGCGATGACCTGGCTCAGCTACCCGGGCCGCAAGAACGGCACCGCGACGGCCGAGCAGGTCGACTTCGCGATGCCGGGCGGGGTGCGCTGATAAGCCTTGGCGGATTGGTCGAGCCCCCGCTGCCGGGCGCTGCGGCCTCGGTGATCGCCACTGCCACTGCCACTTCCTTTGCCACTGCGGCGAGGTCGAGATCGAGATCGAGGTGTGGGCCACGCCGGCCTCGGTGACCGAACCGGCTCCCATGTCGCTGATGCAGCGCCCGCCCCGCACCTGACGTCCGGGGCCAAGCAGCCCCCGCCATGTCACCCGACCGAGCGCCGCGGCGCCCTCGCGGGCTCGCGCTCGCGAAGTGACCCAGTCCCGCGACGCGCGCCGTCAGCGGCCGATCAACCCGCCGCTCAATACGGCCGCGGCAGCAGGATCTTCCGGTCCACGTCCTGAATGCGGGTGTGGCCGCAGAACGCCATCGTCACGTCGAGTTCTTTCTGGATGACGTCGAGCGCCTTGCTGACGCCGGCCTCACCCATCGCGCCCAGGCCCCACAGCATGGCGCGGCCGATCAAGGTGCCGCGGGCGCCGAGTGCCCAGGCTTTCAGTACGTCCTGGCCGGAGCGGATGCCGCCGTCCATCCAGACCTCGATCTTCGAGCCGACCGCGTCGGCGATCTCGGGCAGGGCGCGGATCGAGCTCGGCGCGCCGTCGAGCTGGCGCCCGCCGTGGTTCGACACCACCAGCGCATCGGCGCCCGAGTCGGCGGCCAGGCGCGCGTCCTCGACGTCCATGATGCCCTTCAGGATCAGCTTGCCGCCCCAGCGCTTCTTGATCCAGGCGACGTCGTTCCAGTCGAGCCGGGGGTCGAACTGCTCCTTGGTCCAGGTGCCGAGCGAGCTCATGTCGC